>VGRQ01000056.1 GCA_016875315.1 Deltaproteobacteria bacterium
AGGCAACGTGTCGACCGGCCCACGTCGGTCGACATCCGCGCCGGGCTCGTTCCCCTCGGGGTGGTGGAGTCGATGCGAGATCGCGTGGTCGATCCCACCTTCGGCGCGGTGCTGAGCATCCAGCGCCCCTCGTTCTACGACAGCACGCTCGACGTGGGCGGCTACGGCAGGGTGGCCATCCGCACCTGGAAAGACAAGCTCGGGGGCAACACCTTCGCCGCCTTCGAGCCGCGCATCACCGTGGATGTCATGGCCGAGGACGTGAACGACGCCACGGCGGCGGTGTCGCCGGGCTTGCTGGTGGGCGGCCTCATCCGCCTCGGCGGCTGGTCGAACGGCGAGCTGGGCGCGGGCTTCTCGGCGGGGCCGGGCGGCGCCTCGGGCGGGGTGGGCGTGGCCTACGGGGAGTGGGGCGTGGCCTTCGCCATCGACGGTGGCGCGAGCATCCGCGGCAACGGCGGCATCGACACGCGCTTCTTCCTCGCGCTTGAGTTCCGCGCGCCGGCGAGCGCCGGCGTGATGCTGGTGCCCATCTACTGACCGGTGCGCGTGTCCTGTCGGCGCGGGTTGGCCGACACGGATCGTGTCGCGACAATGGGCGCAGAGGTCATCGGGGCGAATTCGAGACACTGCCGCGAGTCATCCACCGGAAAATAGGACGCTGACGCCCTCCGGGCCGCTCTGGCGTCCAGGCTGCCCGATAAAACTGGCGTTTGCCCGTGAACGTGTTCGCTGGATCGGCGGCGGAGTCCTATTTTTTCCTCGATGGGTCGGGCCACTGTCCTATTTCTCGCCGCATGACCGGGCGGGCGCGGCCGGGGAAGCGCCGGCGGGGGCGCCGGATCGTGGCAAACTGTGCCCATGCTGCTCCTCCTGGCCTGCATCACCGTGGTGGACGACGAGGATAACCCGGTGGTCGACGACGCTGCCGGCGCCGCCGAGGGCGACGACCCCGGGGAGTGTACCGACGGCGCCGACAACGACCTCGACGGCGACTTCGACTGCGACGACACCCAGTGCGCCGCCTCGCCCGACTGCACCGGGAGCGGCAACGCGGACACCGACAGCGACAGCGACAGCGACACCGACACCGACACGGGCGACGCCCCCGGTGACACCGGCGACGATCTCGGCGCCCGGCTCGACGAGTTCGCCAGCTACGAGCTTGCCTACAGCTTCGCCTGGGACTTCGACGACGCCTACGAGTCGTACCTGGAGGCCTACGGCCTCGGCGACTGCGTGACCACCTACGCCGGGAGCGGCGTTGTATACGAACGTGTCGCGACCAGACTGACGTTCATCGGCCCGTGGGCGCCCAGCGACACCGACTGCAACGAGAACCTCGTGGGCGTGCTCTGGTACGACGAGCGACGCGACAGCTACGCCTCCTTCACCTTCAGCGACGACCTGTCGCGACTGGATGACTGGGTGCAACACCTCGACGCCGGCAACCACGAGCCGGTGGAGGAGCCCTCTGCCAACCAGCAGTGGTACATCACCGAGATGGCCGCCGACTTCGACCTCGAGGCCGGCACCGCGCACTACACCCTCGACGAGTCGATCACCGTCGACATCATCCCGGTGGTGATCACCCACACCCTCGACGTGAGCTTCGCGCGCTAGTCCTCCGCCTCGAATCGCTCCCGCCGCACCGCGAGGTCGAGCGTACGCCCCTCGCGACGGATCTCCAGCTTCACCACCGTGCCCTCGTCGCCGGTGATCTCGTCCATCGCCTCGTAGGTGCTCCAGCCCTCGGTGTCGTGGCCGTCGACCGCCACGATGATGTCGCCGTTATCGAGACCGGCCTCCTCGGCGGGGCTCTCCGGTCGCACGCCGTCTACCCGGATGCCCTCGTCCACCTGGGCGATCACCACGCCGATGCCGGCCACGGGGGAGTCGTCGATGGTGAGCTTCACCGACTCCAGGGGGTCGAAAACGGAGAAGTACGCGCCCTCGGAGTGTCGCGACAGGGCACCGTCGCGCACCCGGGCGCGCACGAGGCACTCGCCCTTGCGGGGATTGAGGGTGAACTCGCCGCGCTCGTCGGTCTCCACGGTGTCGCCGCAGCCCCACACCTCCACGCCGGCAAGGGGCTCGTCGAGCAGGTTGACGACCCTGCCGGCCAGCGCCCAGCGTGTCTTGAGCTGGCACTCGGCCACGTCGCCCGCGTCGAGGTCGAGGGTGCCCAGGTTGGTCCAGCGCTCGTCGTGTTGCCAGGACAACGACCAGGTGCCCGGCGCGAGCGCGAGGTTGTACTGCCCGTCGTCGCTCGCGGCGGTGCGGGCCTCGCCCCCTGCCTCGCGCGCCCACACCGTGCCGCTGGCGCCCTCCGGTCCCACGCAGTGCACGGTGGCGTAGTCTCGTTCCACGGAGGCCCCGGCCGCGCGCGTGGGCGTGTCGCGACCGATGCGAATCTCCGGCACGCGCGGCTTGCGCACGTGGGCGGTCCGGGCACGGTCGACCTGCCGCATGCCCACGAACAGGGCGGCCGCGAGGAGCCCGAGGACAACCATGACCCAGAGGCGGCGGCGCATGGGGGGATCGTAGCCCGGGTGGCTCGACAACACGCGACCTCGCTCGCTACGGTGGTCGAATGGCGCACCGCCGCGGCCCCGACGCCGAGATCGCCGAGCGCGCGCGCACCATCGTCCTGTTGCACGAGGCCGGGGTGCAGATGATGCGCTTGCGCCTGCGCCGCGAGTTCCCGGGCGAGAGCAGGGCCGAGATCGAGGCGAGGCTCCGGGCCTGGCTCCGGGCGCCCGAGCCGGTGCCCGAGGGCATGAGGGTGGTGCCGTGGCCTCGGCGCTGAGGGGGCTGTCGCGACACCTTCGCGTGACGCGTGACGCCCTGCGGATGGCCCTCGCGGCGGCGGCCGGGCGGGACGAGTTCGCGCTCGTGGGGAGCGTCGGAGAGCGCGGGCCGGCGAGGGGCGCGAGGATGTCGCACCGGTGGGCGCCCCTCGTTGTCATGAAAGTAGGCTGAAAACTCGCCGCGAGTCGTGATACCATCATAATCGTGAGCCACCCAGCCACCCAGCCACCCTAGCGATCTGTTTCGCGACGCGAAGTGTGCCGATGACGGGGGCCACGCCGTGGGAGCGCGACCTCGGCGGCAGCGAGTCGGCCATGGTGTTCGTTGCCCGCGCCCTCGCGGCGCGGGGACACGACGTGCAGGTGTTCACGCTGTGCGACCGCGCGGGCGAGTACGACGGTGTGCGGTACGACACTCTGGAGGCGCTTGACGCCCAGGCGCGCGTGCGCGACTGGGACGTGTTCGTCTCCCTCCGGTTCCCCGACTTGCTGCTGCGCGACGTGCGCGCGGCGGTCCGCGTGCTCTGGTGCCAGGACGTGCTCGACCACCACCCGGTGGAGGCGTGGCTCGCCGCTTGCGACCGCATCGTGGTCGTGAGTGAGTGGCACCGAGAGCGCACGCTCCGTCACGCACCCGGCATCGGCGAGCGGCTCTCGGTCATTCGCAACCCCGTGGCCCTGGACCTGGTTCCCGCCGACGAGGGGAAGCCGAGAGCCCCGGTGCTCCTGCACCTCAGTCGACCCGAGCGGGGCCTCGACGCGTTGCTGGCTGCGTGGCCGTCGATTCGCGCGCGGGTTCCCGAGGCGCGCCTGGGCGTGGCCCGCTACCGGAGCTTCCACGAGCCCCGGGGGTCGCAGATCGAGGCCCTCTGCCAGGACATGGATCGCCGGGTGGCTGCCACCCCGGGGGCGTTCTTGCTGGGCCACCTCCACAAGCCGGCGCTGTACGAGCAGCTCTCGGTGGCCTCGCTCATGGTGTACCCGGCCGAGTTCGACGAGACATCTTGCATCGCCGCCATCGAGGCGCAGGCCTGCGGCTGTCCTGTGGTTGCAGCGCGCCGCGGTGCTCTGCCCGAGACACTCGCGCCGGGTGCCGCCGCGCTCGTGGAGCCGGGCCCGGGCATGCGCGCCCGCTTCGCGGATGCCGTCGTGGAGTTGATGTTCGACCCCCGCGCCCGGGCGAGCATGTCCGCGCGTGGGCGCGAACGGGCTCGCTTGCATGACACTCGCGCTGTCGCCGAAGAGTGGGAGCAGTCCTTCCGCGACTCGCTCGTCGAGCGCCTGGCGGTGGCGCCTTCCGGCCCCACAGCGGCGGCATGGCCTGCGCCCGGCGACCGGTTCTGGGACGCGGTGGTGTCGCGACTAGTCGGCACAGTCCGCGTCATCGGGCACCACCCCGACCTCCCCGACCCCGCGCCCGAGCTGACTCGGCGAGGCGTGGTCGTGGTGGCGGAGAGCGAGGGCACGGTGCTCGACTGGGGTGGCCTCCTCCTCGCCACCGACCCAGTCGAGTGGCTCCACGGCATCACCGGCGCGCGCGTACTCTCGGTGTTGCCGTGGGCGAAGGGCGTGAGTGCCGCCAACATCCCGACGCCCGCTGCCGTGGCGAGTTGGTTCGACGGCGCCGAGGAGCACGGCTTGACCGCGGAGGCCACGAGTGAGAACGGCACGCCTGCGCGGTGCTGGCTGGTCGCGTGGACGCCGGGACAGCTGCGACCGTCGCGCCCGGCGGCGAACTTCGCGCGCCCCACCCCCCGCGTGACAGTGTGCATGATCGTGCGCGACGCGGCGGACACACTTCGCACCGCGCTCGCCTCGCTGCTGCCCATCGCCGACGAGTACCGGATTCTCGATACCGGCAGCGAAGACGGCACGATCGGCGTGGCCCAGTCCTTCGCGCGCGACACCGGCGCCCGCGTGGTCATCGAGAAGGAAACGTGGCCCGGTGACTTCGCCGTGGCGCGCAACCGGAGCATCCGCGACGCCGAGGGCGACTGGATCGTGTGGCTCGACGCCGACGAGCGCCTCGTCGGGGCCGAGCGCCTGCGCCGATACGTGCAGAGCGCGCACTTCAACGCGTTCGCGATCCGGCAACACAACCAGATCTTCGACCGCGGCCACACCCAGGTGGAAATCCCATTTCGCGCCCTCCGGAACGGGATGGGGTACAGGTTCTACGGCGCCGTTCACGAGCACCCTGAGCGCGCGCTGAACCAGCCGATCGAGCCGTGGACGATGGCGGAGGGAGTCGACATCCTGCACACCGGCTACCTCACCGAGGCGGGTCGGGTGCGGAAGCTGCTGGGTCGAAACCTGCGCCTGCTGAACCTCGATTTCGAGCGTTATCCCGGTCGACTGCTGTCCGACGTGCTGTACCTGCGGGATTGCGTCAACCTGGCGTGGTTCGACCAGCGAGACCACGGCCAGCTTCGGCCCGACCACGTGCACGCATTGCGTGCCGCGCTTCACCGTTTCGAGGAGGTTCACATGCCCGAGCGAGGGCGGTACTACCACATGGGTCGCAAGTACTACGATCACGGCCTCGCGCTGCTCGGCGAGGGAGTGGAGAGCCGGGTGCGCGTGGGCGGTGGCGACGCCGACGAGAGGCAACACCGAGTCCGTCGGCCTGACGACGCAGTGTGGCTGGCGGGCAGCGCCGCGCGCGACCACTTCTTCAAACACCTGGGGCCCGCATGAGCTGGATCCGAGTGGGCGCCCCCAAGAGCAACGACATCCCCGGCGATCGGCTTGGCAGCGTGGAGCTTCGCGACCTGCAGTCGATGTGCGCCGAGCGCGAGCAGCTGCTCGCCCAGGCCGCCTTGATCGAGGAACGAATCCAACTGCTGTTGCTGATCGCGCGCGACCGCCGCGACATTCGGGGCGCGGTGAGGGTCGATCCCGAAACCGGGGAGATTCAGCGCGTGGAGGTGCCCAGTGCCAGCGGGTAGCGAGACCGAGTTGACGACCTGGACCGACTCCCGGAGCTGGGCGTCCAACGGCACGCGCGTCGCCCAGACGACGGAGTGCCTCGAGCTGCAGTTCAAGTACGGGTCGGGCACCTACCGGAAAGCGATTCGTTTCCTCGCCAATGGCGATCTCCGCCTCTTCGGCGAGCTGGTGACCGAGGGTGGAGCCCTCCGCTCCTACGCGACGTTCGCCATGACGGTGTACAACGCGCAGGACATCGTGTCATTCCGTAGTGGACCGGGCGCAGGCACCGAGAAGCTCCGGATCACCAGCAGCGGTGCACTTCGCGGCAACCCGCTTCGCATCGACGCGGGTGCCACTCCCGACCGATGGGGCACCTTCGACCTATCTGGCACCACGCGGACGCTGGCGGTGGAGGACTCCGGCGGGGCGGCGCGTAACCTCCAGATATCGGCAGAAGAGCTGGCATTTCGCGATAGCGGATCGAGCATGGATTGGGGGTTCTTGCGTGCCTACTCCGGCGGCTGGGGCGACTGGTCGCAGCTGAGAGCCTACAACAACCTCTCGATCGAGTCCCAGACGGCGGGCGGGACATGGGCCAACATCATCCTCAAGGCGTGCGACGTCGTCAACATTTTGATGTGCGACAACTCGTTCCTAATCCAGGATTCGAATGGCGTGACGCGCGCGAAAGTGAATGGTCGAGGGAAGTTGACCCTGACGTCTCCAAGTTCGGACTCGGCGGAGCTGGAACTGGATTCCACGGCAACAAGCGGCGCCAAGAAGTGGGCCCTCCGGTCGGAGAAGGCCAGTTCCGGGCTCGGGTCGCTGAAGCTGATCAACCTCACCGACGGCGGAACGCCCACGATCGAGTTCGAGCCTGGGGGCAGCATGTACGCGCCCGGCTACGTGGGCGTGAAGACGGTGACAGCCGCACCCTCCGATTCCGATGGGCGGGTGGGCGCGATCGCCGTGGATACCTCCAACAAGCGCGTTTGGGTAAAGATGTCGGACTCCGGGAGCAACCGGTGGTGGTATGCCGCCCTGGTGCAGCCGTGAGGACGCTCCTCGCGCTGGCGCTCGCCGCCGGGTGCCGCGCCGAGCCGGCCGGGGAGTCGGCGAGGGATTGCGCTGGGGAGCCGTGCAGCGAGGTGGACGCGCACGACTCCGGCGACGACCCTTGCGAGGAGGCGGAGGTGTGGTGCGACGGGGTCGACCAGGACTGCGACGGTGCCGACTCCGCCGAGGAAATCCCGTACGACGGGATCGACCAGGACTGCGATGGCCTCGACCTCGTCGATGTGGATGGCGACGGCTTCGATGCCGAGGCGGGGGGTGGTGACGACTGCGACGATGCCGACGCCGGCGCGCACCCCGGGGCCATGGAGTCCGCGGGCGACGGCGCGGACAACGATTGCGATGGCCACGCCGACGAGGTCGTGGCTTGTCCCGACGGCTCCGGCGATGCCCTGACGATCCAGGGCGCGATCGACGCCGCGCCCGACGGCGGCGCCGTGGAGATCTGCCCGGGGCGCTGGACCCGGGCGGCGACGGCCCTGGACCGGGTGCTCACCATCTACGGTGGCGGCGAGATGCCGGGCGACACGATCCTCGACGCCTCGCGGGGCACGCCGGTGCTGACGATCTCCGGGCGCGCTTCGGTGGTGACGATGGACTGGCTGTCGTTGCAGGGCGACGAGGTGGACGACCAGCTCGTCGGTTTCTCGGGCGGGCCCGAGGTGGCGATCCGTCGCGTGGACATCTCGAACGACGGGGAGGCGACGGCGGGGATGATCTACCTGTCGGGGTCCTGCGAGGGGGAGGACGGGTCGCTTGCGATCACGCTCTCCCGTGTTCGCGGGGAGGTGTGGCTCTCGGGGACGTGCGTCCGTGATGTCTCAATTACCGGGAATACGCTCTCGGGGGAGGCGACCGTCGTTCTCGGTTGGGCGACGGGAACTGCGGAGTTCCGCAACAATATAGTCAGCGAGGGGGAGATCGCCTTCACGGCGCAGTTCACGTCGTCGGAGTGGTATCGGAGTGCGTCGGCGATCCTCGTCAAGAACAACGTCTTTGCAGGAGTGACGAATTGGGGCATAGGGTCGACCGAGTTGATCGAGACGGCGGATGATGCCGAGCCCCCGGTGGCGTTGTCAAACAACATCCTCATCAACTCTCGGTCGGCGGGATCTGGTGACGAGACCGGCTGGTTATACTACGGTGGCATCGGTCCAGCCACGGCCGGAGCTTCGTTCTGACGCAATCTCCAGCCCGAAGCGGTCGTACCGACCATCTCGGCGAACCTCCACTGGGGAAGCGTTGTTTCCGAACCGCTCGGAGTGCTCGTATGTGGCACCCACGACGAGGGCGATCGCCCTTGGGACGACTCCGCCACGTTCGAGGCAGCGTTCACGACCGGCTTCCGCGAGGCGGATCCTAGATTTGCGTTCGACAGTGAGGCTGGGTCGTTTGCCCTGTCTCCCGACAGCCCCGCCGTGAATGCCGGCAGCGGCGAGGACGACCCCGACG
Source organism: Deltaproteobacteria bacterium (assembly GCA_016875315.1). GTDB lineage: Bacteria > Myxococcota_A > UBA796 > UBA796 > SXON01 > SXON01. Next base: position 8,268 of record VGRQ01000056.1, read on the forward strand.
GTTCGCCCGCCGACATTGGCGCTTTCGGCGGTCCCGACGGAAACTGGTTTCTGGAGTACCCATGGCAGCTCGACTGAAGTTGTGCATCATGTGCCATGTCGAGGACAGCTACGCCTGGCAGAGTAGCGACGGCGTTCGGAAGAAGGATCCGACAGCCATGGGCCTCGGTTACCTCGCCACCGTCACTGGGGCCAATATCGGGGCCAACGGGGCCAAGGTCTCGGTGCAGTTCGGGAGGAACTACCTGGACCAGCTGTATCCGGGAGCACCGTACCCCGGTACGACCTACCCCGGCGGCCCGACGTCTCTCCGCTGGGTACTCGGAAACGGCGGCAACTTCTGGAACCACACCCACAGCGCCGGCTACGCCAACCTGGTGTCGAACTGGTGGACAGTGTCCAGCGCCTACGCGAGCGAGTCGCCGCTTGCCCCCACGATCGACGTGGCCTCCTCGGCCACGGCCGGCCGCAGCGGCGGGGCCGACCCCGACAACCCGGGCATCGACTGGGCGTCCATCTCGGTGGCGGCCGGGATCAAGCGGATCAACAGCAACGCCGCCAACTACTACGCCTGCACGCCGGAGTCGCTGCGGCCCTACAAGATGTCGGCCACCGACATCGACGACGGCGTGTACTACCATGACATCGCGCCGGGCCCCCTCTACGAGGGCGCGCCGACCACGATGCGCCAGCGCCCTTTCTGGGTGAACAGCGCCTCGCAGTGGGACTTCAAGACCTCCTCGACCAACCCGCAGGAGGCCACCGTCGGCTCGCTGCTGATGATCCCCCACCCGTCGCGCTACCCGTTCAGGCAGATCGCGGAGGGCCGTGGCCCCTACACCACCAGTCTCGACACGATTACCCAGGCCGACCTCGACGCGGCCTTCACCGAGGTGTGGTCGACGTACAAGCAGATGGAGTTGCACCAGAGCAACATCAGCAACGTCTGGTACCTCCAGATCAACCCCAACTTGCTGGCCAATCAGGTCACCGGTGCGCCCTACGCCGTGGTCGACTCGCTCGGATCCTGGGTCCAGAGCATCAACGCGCTCGTCAACGTGCCCAACAGCGCGGTGTGGATGAACATGAACGAGATCGCCTCCTGGTACGTCGAGCCGCAGAGCGCGTACTACTGATGCGTGTTCACCTCGAGGTCGGGGTCGCTCCCGACTGGCGCCCACTCCGGCCGGGAAGCGAGGCCATGCACGGTGGAACCGAGCGGCTGGCGCTCCGGCTGGCACGTGTCCTCGCCGCCGCGGGCCACGCGGTCAGCTTTCGTGGTGGCGGGTGGGCGGGTGAGGCCGACGGCGTCCGATATCTGGACGACGTTTCCGTGCCACCTCCCCCGGACGTGCTCGTGTGCGTCGGCGCGTCACTCCCGGCCGAGATCCCCTGCGAGCGGCGCATCTACTACTCCCACGCGGCGCAGCTTCCTGTCGCGGGTGGCTGGGGGCTGGTCGTGGCGGTTTCAGAGTACCACGCGTCGCTCCTGCGCCATTGCCCTGCCCTGTCGCCGGTGCAGGCCATCACCGCCGGGGCGGACGGTGTAGCGGCCCTGTCTCCACGACCGCTGGATCGGTTTCTCTACGCCTCGTCGCCCGACCGTGGGCTGCACCAGCTCCTGCGGATGTGGCCGGCGTTCTGGCGGCGCTTCAACCTGCCATTGTCGATCACCTACGACCTCCGCGCTGTGCTCGCGCGGCGGGGGAGTGGCGCCGACCCGCTCGCCGCGCGCCTGCGCGACATCGCCGGGCTCCTCGATCAACCGGGCGTGGTGGTGCACGGCCCCCTGCGCGATGAGCAACTCGCCGCGCTGCGCGCGCGTTCGCTGGCGCACCTCTACCCGCTCGACCCGGTGCTACCGGACAGCGAGCTCCTGGCGCTCTCGGTGCTGGAGTCGGGCGCGGCCGGCGTGCCCCTCGTGCTGTCTCCCGTCGATTGCCTACCCTCGGAGTACGGCGCCGCCGCGTGCTTCGTTTGCGACTACGAGGCCGAGTCCTGGGTCGGCGCGGTGGCCGAGGTGCTAGCGGACCGAGAACGCTGGGCAGACCGGGCCCGGAGTCACGCCGCGTCGCGCGACTGGCAGGCCTGGGGCGCGGCCTGGACGTCGGTGGTCGAGGGCGTGCCGGCCACGCCCCTGCCGCCACGCACGGAGGGCGCCGTCGCCCCAGTGGTCGTGCCGCCGCCCTTCGCCTGGCGCCCACCCGAGCTGGTGCCCTGAGGCCGTCGTGCTTGTTCCCCGCACCATGCCCGTCGACCTCGCCTGGGTGAATGCCCGGTATGGCGCCCCGGTGTTCGGTCCCTTCGCGGCGAGCCCTCCGTCGGAGCCCGAGGTCGCGGCCTGGGCAATGTCCATCCCCTGGGCCCTGAACATGCTTGGCCCCACTATGGGGAAAGTGGCGCTGGTGTTGCCGCCCACGCTGCCCGGCGTGGCGTGGATGATTCGCGATGGGCTTGCCATCGTCGAGCTGGCGTCGCCTCGGCGCCCGGCCTGGCTCGACACCGCCTGGGCGCTGCTTCAGGGCGGCGTGCAGTGGGCCGGGCCGCTGTCCGGGCTTCCCGCACAGGGACCGTACTCGCTCGCGGTGCGCCTGTCGCCGTGTGAGCCGCCTCCATCCGCCGAGGAGCTCGACGCGCTCGCGACCTTGCTTCGCCCCGGCTGTGTACTCGCCCTGGCTTTCGCGGTCGAGCCGGGGAACTCCCTCGTGCTCCCGCTCAGGTGGCGGCCGTCGATGGGAGACACGACGGTGATCCCCGGCCTCGGCGACTTCGACGAGGCGCGATTCCGGGGGGCGGTCGCGTCGTCCTGGATGGGCGCGGGGGTCCCCATCGGCGTGCTGTCGATCGAGCGTTGCCCATGATCCCGCCTCCGTTCCTCCCGGCGGAGTTCGTCGTCTGGAACGCCACGACCGGGGCGTCGCACAGCGGCCCCTTCGGCTCGTACCGCTTCTGCCCGTCCACCCGCGTGTGGGAGTACCCATGGGCCTACCACGTGGCCCCGGTTCGACCGGGAATGCGCGTGATGGATGTCGGTGGTGCACTCTGCGGCTTCTCCCTCGCGCTGGCCCGCGCTGGCGCGGAGGTGACGGTCGTCGATCCCGACGTGCACCTGCAGTCGCCCCGCGAGTGGCTCGATCGGCTCACGGCGCAGTGGGCGGTGCGAGTGGCCTCGTTTCGCGGCGAGGTGGCGGCGCTGCCCGAACCGGACGGTTCCTTCGACGTCGCGTACTGTCTCTCGGTGATCGAGCACATCCCAGGCGTGGCCGAGCGGCGGTCACTGGTGGAGGGGGTGCACCGGAAGCTCCGGCGAGGCGGCCTCTTCGTTGTCTCCATCGACGTGGACTTCAGGTTCGAGCCGTTCACCACCGAGCCAGGCCGCCCCGAGCTTCGGAATGTCTCGGTGGCCGAGCTCTTGTCCCACGCGCCCTTCCGGCTCGCCTTCGGCAACCCCTCGGAACTGCTGGGCATGCCTGGGTTCGACGCGGGTGCCGTGCTCTCGCGGTCGAAAGCCGGGGACTTCCTCGTCGATTCGAACCGGCTCTCCACGCAGTGCTTCGTGCTGCAGGCGACGTAGGTTCCGAGTTCTAGACCGGCTCCACCTCGAACAACTCCAGCCCCGGGTTCTCCCGCTGGGCGTACTGCAGGGGCCACGGGCTCTCGCTGAGCACCACCGGGTTGCCGTGGCGGTCTTCCACCACGGTGTAGTCGCGACGAGCCTTCATCCACGTCACGCCCTTCTCCCCCCTCGCCCAGCGCGCGAGGCGGAAGGGCGACGAGTCGAGCACCGCCTTCACGCCGTACTCGGTTTCGAGGCGGTGGAGCAGTACCTCGAACTGGAGCTGTCCCACGGCGCCGAGGTAGGGGTCTTGCTCGCCGAGCTCCGGGCGGAAGAAGAGCTGGATCGCGCCCTCCTGCGAGAGTTGCTGCAAGCCGGTGGTCAGGTGTTTACGACGCATCGGGTCTTTCAGCTTCACCCGCGCGAAGTGCTCGGGGGCGAAGCGGGGGATGCCCTGGTACTCCACCCGGTCTTTCACGTAGAGCGAGTCGCCGATGCGCAGGGCGCCGGGGTCGAAGAGGCCGATCACGTCGCCCGGCCAGGCCTCGTCGAGCAACTCGCGCTCGCTGCCGAGGAAGGTGTGGGGCTTGGCGAGCTTGATCGTCTCGCCGCTGCGGTGGATGGTCACCTCCATGCCGCGCTCGAACTTGCCGCTTTGTACCCGCAGGAAGGCCACGCGGTCGCGATGGCGGGGGTTCATGTTGGCCTGGATCTTGAACACGAAGCCGGAAAAGCGCGGGTCGTCGGGCGGGCGCGGCAGGCCGGTGCAGGGGCGCATGCGCGGCCCGGGCGCCATGTCGACCATCGCGTCGAGGAAGGGCTCCACGCCGAAGTTGGTGAGCGCCGAGCCGAAGAAGACCGGGGTCTGTTTGCCGGCGAGGAAGCGCTCGGGGTCGTAGCCCTCGCCCGCCACGTCGAGCAGCTCGATGTCGTCGTGCAGCTTGGCGCGGAGGCCCTCGTCGACCTCGCCCGGGTCGATGCGCTCGAACTCCACCAGCTCGGTGCCCTTGCCCTCGCCGAAGCGCATCACCTGTCGCGAGGCGCGGTCGTAAACGCCGGCGAAGTCGCGACCGGATCCCACCGGCCAGTTCACCGGCGCGCACTCGATGCCGAGGGCCTTGCCCACGTCGTCGAGCAGCGTGAGCGGGTCGATGCCCTCGCGGTCGCACTTGTTGATGAAGGTGAGCACCGGGATGCCGCGAAGGCGACACACGTCGAACAACTTGCGGGTTCGATCCTCGACACCCTTGGCGTTGTCGATGAGCATCACCGCGCAGTCCACCGCGGCGAGCACCCGGTAGGTGTCTTCCGAGAAGTCGGCGTGGCCCGGGGTGTCGAGCAGGTTGAGCCGCTTGCCGCGGTGGTCGAACTGCAACACGCTGGAAGTGATCGAGATGCCGCGCTCCTGCTCCATCTTCATCCAGTCCGACACCGCGTGTCGCGACGCCTTGCGCGACTTCACCGCGCCGGCGATGTGGATGGCGCCACCGTAGAGCAAGAGCTTCTCGGTGAGCGTGGTCTTGCCCGCGTCGGGGTGGGAGATGATGGCGAAGGTGCGGCGACGCGCGGCCTCGCGGTGGAGCGTGTCGAGTTCGGCGGCGTCCATGGCGCGCCGTCGCTAACGCACCCTGAACTCCACCGTCTCCGTCTCGGCGGCCCCGCCGCTGTCGCGCCCGGTGACGATCAGCTCCTGGTTCCCCTCGGGCACGTCTTCCACGTAGAAGATGATGATCCCGTCGTCTGGCGGGGTGCTCGGCGCGTCGTCGACCCCCTCGGCGATGCCGCCCCACACCATGGTGATGGCGCTCATGTCGTCGTCTTTCGCCTTCACCTTCACTTCCACGATGATCGGGCTGCCCAGCTCGTAGGTTTCCCCGTCTTCCGGCTGCTGGATCTTCACGTTGGGGGCGTCGTTGGCCTCCACCACCACGTGAACGTCGTCGCTGCCGGTTTCCCCCGCGTAGTCGGTGGCCACCACGGTGATGTCGAACTCGCCCTCGGGGAGCCCCGCGTCGAAGTACAGCTCGGCCTCGGTGTCCGACACGAAGGTGTGGCCCTCCACGCCCGGGTCGGGGCTCAGCGCCCAGTCGAACTCGAGGCCGGCCACGCCGCCGTCGTCGGAGGCGGCCACCACCACGCTGAAGGGCTCGCCCGCGCGGTACTCCGTGTCGTTGTCGGGCTCGGTGATCGACACGTTGGGCGCGGCGTTGACCGGGCTGGTGGCGGTGCAGGCCACCGCCGCGGCGGGGGTGCAGAGCAGGAGCAGGCGGGTGGCGAGGCGCACGGCGAGACAGGATAGCAGCCCGGCGTGCGACCGACCCTCAGCTTCGCGACGGCGCTGGGCGTGGCCGCCGGGCTCGTCGAGGTGGCGCTCCGGGCAAGCCCGCTTCGTGCCTTTGATCTGGCGCAGGTGAGCCAGTGGGCGCTCTTGAGCGTGCTCTGCGCGTGCGCGGTGACGATCCCGCTCGCGTTCTCGCGCCGCCGCCCGGTGGTGGTGGCCGGCCTGTCGGGGCTCCTGGTGTCGATCGACTACCGCTACGAGCTGGTGCTCAACGAGTTTGTCCGCGACCCGCGCGTGTGGGGCGGGATGATCGGCACTTTCGTGCTGGGCGCCGCCGCGGGATGGTTCCTGTCGCGACTGCTCACCGCGAAGCGGCTCCTCGTGCTCGCGGCGCTCGCGACGATCGCGGCGGTGGCGCGCTCCACTCCCACCCGTGGCACCCCGGGTGACTTGCCGAGCGTGCTGGTGGTGAGCCTCGACACCACGCGGGCCGACGCCGTGGGCGACAAGCCGGTGTGGTCGCGACTCGCCCGCGAGGGGACGAGCTTCTCCCAGGCCATCGCCGCCGCCC
>VGRQ01000057.1 GCA_016875315.1 Deltaproteobacteria bacterium
GAGCATGGGCGTGGTGGGGCTCGTCACCGCGGTCGTGGGGATCGGGCTCGCCTTCCGGCGCCATCGCCTGCGCGCGGGGGTGATCTACGGCTTCCCGGTGCTCTACTTCCTCGCCATTGGCCGCGGGGAAACGGCCTTCTACCGCTACATGCTGCCGGTGGTGCCCTTCTTGTGCATGGGGGCGGGCCAGGCACTCTCGGCGCTGGCCCGGCGCAGCACGCCGGCCGGGGCGGCGCTCAACCTCGTGCTCGTGGCGGCGGTGCCGCTCTACGCGAGCCTGCACGCCGATCGGCTGTTCCTCGCGGGCGACACCCGCAGCGACATGGGCGCCTGGATCGAGGCCAACGTCCCCGCCGATCGCGCCATCGTGCACGCCGGGGCCTACACGGGCGCGCCGATGTTGCAGCGCAACGTGGCCAACAACACGCGCGAGTACGAGGCCAAGCGGGGCCGCGCCGACAGCGCGGGCTTTCGCAAGCCCGACGACCTGGAGTACTACGAGGCCGATCGTCCCGCGTACGACGTGCTGTTCGTGCGCAAGGAGGGCATCGACTTCGCCTCGCAGCTCTCGGTGGAAGAGATCCTCGCCGATCCGCCGCCGTACATCGAGGTCGAGGAATCGCCCCTGTCGTTCTACTCGGCCGTCCCCGGCGAGATCGAGGCGCTGGTGGCCGAGCGCTACGAGCTCGTGCACGAGGCCCTCGCGCGCCGCTCGGCCGGCCCGTCGCGCTTCGACCAGCAGGACTGTTTCTACATGCCCGTGGCAGGCTTCCGTCACTTCGGCCGCATGGGGCCCGACCTGCGCTTGTACCGGCTCGCGCGATAGGCCGGGCGGCCTTGTCCTCCTCCCCCCCCTCCGACGCCCGGCAGCTCATCCACCGCTTCCGGGGCTGGCTCGCGGGCGCCATTGCTTTCGCCGCGCTGGTTTTCGTCGGCGTGTCGGCCTGGGCCGGCTTTGCCGAGGTGGGCGACGCGCTGGTCGCCTTCCAGTGGCGATGGTTCTGGGTGGCGGTGTTGCTCACGCTGGCCAACTACTGGCTCAGGTTCTTGAAGTGGCACTGGCTGGTGCGCCGGCTCGGCGCGAACATCAGCATGCGAGACAACCTCCTGGTGTTCATCGCTGGCCTCGCGATGGTGATCAGCCCCGCCAAGGCGGGCGAGATCCTCAAGCCCTACCTCGTCCGCGAGCGCACGGGCGTGGCGATGGCCACCACCTTCCCGGCGCTGGTGGCGGAGCGGCTCACCGACGGCTTCGCCACCCTCATCATCGCGGCGGTGTCGGTGTCGCGCTTCGCGGCCGACCAGGCGGCGCTGGTATACGGCACCATCGGCGCCTGCGCCCTCGGCGTGGCGGTCTTGATGCACGAGGGGCTGTCGCTGGCCATCCTCGGCGCGCTGTCGCGATTGCCACTCGTCTCGCGCGTGGGCCACAAGCTCGAGGAGATGTACCGGGCGCTCCGGGCCTGCCTGCGACCGTGGCCGCTGCTCGTCACGCTGGTGGTCTCGATCGCCGCCTGGTTTGCCGAGTGCTGGGGCTACCAGCTGGTCTGGCTCGGTTTCGACCGCCACGTAGGGCTGGAAGTGTCGAGCTTCATCTATGCCTTCGCCACGGTGCTCGGGGGCGCGGCGCCGGGCGGCCTGTTCCTCGCCGACGGCGCCCTCGTGGCCCTGCCGGAGACCTTGCTCGGCCTCCCCGAGGGGGAGATCGTCGCGGCGGCGCTGCTGATTCGCTCGGCCACCTTGTGGACCGGCGTGATCATGGGGGCCGTGGCCCTGTTCTTCGTGGGACGGCTACTGCGTCGCGACGATCAGATGCAAGGCTGAGTGAGTGACGACGTGTTCTCCTCGCAGGAGAACCAGTCGATGTCGCAGCTGCTGATGTAGTTGCCGCTCTCGCCGCAGGAGCGGGCCGAGCCATCCCAGCCCACGGTGGCGGTGCAGCCGGGCCACGAGCCGCAGCCCCCCGACGAGGGGTAGTACTTGGTCTCGCTCCCGTCGCAGTTCCAGTCGTAGCTGCCGTCGCCGCGGTGGCTCGTGCTGTACACCGCCGCCGCCGGCGAGGCCTGGTCGTTGTAGTCGTAGCAGTCGTTGTCGTAGCCGGACCGGTAGTAGCCGTCGGAAGCACACAGGCACTTGGCGGCCACGCTGGCCGAGCCGTAGCCGTCGCCGTCGTAGTCGTAGTAGTACGACGAGCAGCCGAGGCTGTCCTCGGTGTCGGCGGTGCCGTCGCAGTTGTCGTCGATCCCGTTGCAGCTCTCGTCCGCGTCGGGGCCGGTGTTCACCGTGGTGTCGTCGCAGTCGCCTTCGTTCTCCGAGTAGCCGTCGCCGTCGTCATCGAAGGCGGCGGTGCCCTCGTCGGTGTTCCCGTCGCAGTCGTTGTCGTAGCCGTCCTCGATCTCGGTGGCGCCCGGGTAGGCCAGCTCGTAGGTGTCGTCGCAGTCGCCCATCTCCTCGGTCCAGCCGTCGCCGTCGTCGTCGATCTGCGTGCCGGGGGTGACGACGAAGTACACCTCCTCGCTCTCGCTGAACTCGGCGGTGTCGGTGACGGTGAAGAACAGGTGCTGGGTGCCGCCCGGCAGCGAGGCCTCGCACTCCGCGAGGCCGGTGGCGTCGGCGGTGGGGGCGCAGAACTCGGTGCCGTCCTCGAGCGTGAACGACAGCAGCAGCGCCTCGGGCGGATCCTGCTCGTCGGACACCTGCACCACGAAGCGGAAGTCCTCGCCCTCCTGCGCCGACTCGCCCTCGGCGGGGTGGATCACGGTGATCTCCGGCGCGTCGGGCACGTCGAGGATGGTCATCACGATCGACGACTCCGCCTGCTCGCCTTCCTCGTCGCCCGTCGTGAGCGTGATCACGTGGTTACCCACGCTGAGGTTGGCCGTGGCCAGCGTCGTGGTGCCGCCCACGTCGGCCGGCTTGTCGTCTTGCAGCACGCCGTCGATGTCGCTCGACCACATGACGAACAGCTCGTTTCCCGGCGTCTTGTCGTCGGTGACCGCGCCGATGAACTCCACGATGGTGCCTTCCTCGGCGGAGGAACCGTCGGGCGGCGACTGGATGCTCGCGCGGGGCCCCTCGTTGAAGGTCTTCACCGACACGTCGTTGGGGCAGGCGACCAGGAGCACGATGAGGCTCATGCCGGGACTCTCCAAACGCGCAGGATAGCACCCTGCGATGGCGCTGGTCGCGTGCGTGCAGATGCGGTCCACGGCGAGCGTGGACGACAACCTGGCCCAGGTCGAGTCGGGCGTGGCGCGCGCGGCGGCCCGTGGCGCCATTCTGGTCGCGACACCGGAAAACACGACGCTCTTGTCGACCCCCGCCGACAAGGTTGCTCGCGCCGAGCCGCTCGACGGTCCCACCCATCGCCGCCTCGGCGAGATCGCGGCTCGGCACGGGGTGTGGTTGCTGGTGGGATCGGTGGCAGAGCGTTGCGACGCGACGCGCTGCTACAACACCTCGCTCGTCTTCGACAGCGGTGGCCAGCTCGTGGCCCACTACCGGAAGATCCACCTCTTCGACATCGACCTGCCCGACGGCACCCGCCACGCCGAGTCGGCCCACGTGGCACCCGGTAGCGGCGTGGTCGTGGTGGATACCCCCGTGGGCCGCCTCGGCCTCTCCATCTGCTACGACCTGCGTTTCCCCGAGCTGTACCGTCGCCTCGTCGATGCCGGCGCCGAGATCATCTCGGTGCCCTCGGCCTTCACGATGACCACCGGTCGCGACCACTGGCACGTGTTGTTGCGCGCCCGCGCCATCGAGACCCAGTGCTTCGTGCTCGCGCCGGCGCAGGAGGGGGCGCACGGTCCCGGGCGGCAGAGCTACGGGCACTCGCTGGTGGTCGACCCCTGGGGCACGGTGCTGGCCGAGTGCGCTGACGGGCCGGGGCTGGCGCTGGCGGAGATCGACGTGGCGCGGGTGGCGGCGATCCGGGCGTCGATGCCGGTGGGGCGACACCGGAGGTTGTAGGCCCCGACCCTGGGACGGCCCCGGTCAGCCCCTCGCTCACGACGCGGGAGTCCCCTGCGCCTCAGGCGATCTGTCCGCCCAGATCCTATACTTTGCCTCCGGCAGCGGGTCCTGTCACCCCTGGCGTCCCCATCGGCTTCGCTGCGCTCCGCGATGGGGCGCGCCAGGGGCGCCACCCGCCACCCCCGGCTGGGTCTGGCCGGACGATCACGAGGCCCATCCCCGCTGTTCTTGGGACTGACCGGGGCCTCGACCTGACCCAGGAACGCTACCTCGTCAGGTGCAGGATCAGCTCCTCGCCGGCCTGTTCCGTCGTGTCGCTCAGGAAGAACTCGCCATCGGGCTGGAAGGCCACGGCGCAGCCGTGCGCGGGGCAGATGTCGAGGCAGCCGGTGCCGGTGACGATCACCTCGCCCTTGAGCCCGCGCTCCTTCACCGTCTTCTTGAGGTAGTCGCGGAGCTGGGCAGCGCCGTTCATGCCGCAGGAGGGCTTGCCGGTGGAGGGGTCGCGGCTGTTGAAGCACACCAGCAGCTGGCGCCGGATGTAGGGGGACTTGACCGGTTTCATCGGCGGGACCTATCGGAGCGAGGCCGCGTGCTGCAACACCTCGGCCACGCTCGTGGACGGGCGGGCGCACGCGCTCGGCGAGCAGGCCAGCGCCGTGCCCGGGGGCGTGCCCTCGGTGACGAGGCGCACCACGAGGTCGGGGTCGGGCGCGTTCCACAGCGCGTCGCGCATCGTGACGCCGTTGCACTTGGCCACCACGGGACGGCGCGCCATCCGCTCGGCGAGCGCCGCCGCCGGGGCCGCCATGAAGCCGTAGCGAACCGCCTCGGCGAGGGCCCCGTCGCGGGCGTGCTCGGCGATGGCGCGGTGGGCCTCGGCGCCGCTGAGCGCGAACAAGCGCCACGCCGCCTCGCCGAGCGCGGCGTTGGCGAGCAACGGGCGCCGAGCTTGCCGCATCGCCCCCACGCCCCCCTCCACCACGTCGCGATAGCCGGATGAAAGCTTCAAGTTGGCCTCGGTCCACCGCAGGCAGCGGTCGGCCAGCCCCAGCCAGGCGTCGTCCCCGGTCCAGGCGCCACAGGCCACGGCCGCCTCGGCCACCAGCGCCTGGTCGTCCAGCAGGCCCCGGGCCCCGCCGGCCAGTCGCGACACCGCGCCCTCGCCGTCGACCAGGGTCGCGACCTCGGCCATCGCCATCCGGGCCACCCCGGCCAGCCCCGGGCGACCGAGCCGCGCCGAGGCGCGCAGGAGCGCGGTGATGGCCAGCCCGTTCCAGCCCGCGTACACCGCCCGGTCCACGCCCGGGTGACCCTCGGCCCGCCCCCAGCCGCCGGGCCCAAGTTCATGATCGTCGCGACAGTAGAACTCCTCGCTGGCGTCCATGCTGCCGGCGAGTCCCTCGCTCGTCCACAGGTGGCGCAGGAGCCAGGTCGCCGTGCCCGCCACCACCTCGTCGTGGACGCCCGCGCGGGCGTAGAGTCGCAACAGGCGAGCGTTGTCGTCGAGCAGCTTCTCGTAGTGGGGCACCTGCCAGTCGTCGCGCGTGGCATAGCGGAAGAACGCGCCATCCACGGGATCGTAGAGCCCCGGGGCCGCCATCGCGTCGAGGGTCTTGTCGAGCATGCCCGCGTCGTCGAGGCCGCGCTGCTTGCGGTCGAGGATCCACTCGCAGGTGCCGGTGTGCGGGAACTTCTCCAGCTCGCCGAAGCCGCCGTGCCAGGGGTCGAAGCCCTTCTTCACCTGCGCCCACACCGCGTCGACCTCCACCGGCGCCGTGGGCATCACCTCGGGCTCGGCCTTGCCGATCACCCAGCGTTGCCCGGGCGTGGAGGTGCTCTCCAGCAGCGGGATCAGCTCCTGGGCGGGCATGTAGAGGCGCCCGACGAGCACCTCGCCGTCGGCATCGAGGATGCAGCACGTGGGCCAGCCGCCCTGGTTGTAGCGCTCGTTGATGTCGGGGCGGTGGTCGGTGTCGACGCGGATGCACACGAAGCGGTCCCGTGCCAGCCGGATCACCTCGGGGTGCGGGTAGGTGCCCACGTCCATCACGTGGCACCAGTGGCACCAGGTGGCGCCGATGTGCAGCAGCACGGGACGGTTCTCGCGCCGCGCCCGCTCGAAGGCGGCGTCGCTCCAGGGTTGCCAGGGGATCTCGTTCACGGGCGGCCTCCGGCGGGGAGGGGGCGTGTATACTCGCGGGGTACAGGTCGCGAGGGCGGGGTGGTCGCTCGTGCGGGTGGGGCTACGGGGGCGGAACGGCCTCTCGGCGAGTTCTACGACCTGCGCTGACGCGCCCCCGCTGCTGCCGTATTCTGCGCCCGAGGCCCCCATGCTCCTCCTCGCCCTCGCCTGCACGGGCTCGCCCGGCGCCGATAGTACCGACACCGCCTCGGTGGCCGAGCTTCGTTCCTTTGGCGCCGCCTTCGACGCCGACGTGCTCGAGGCACACGTCCGCGCCCTCGCCTCCGAGGAGCTGGCCGGCCGCAAGGCGGGCTCGGAGGGCGACGCGCTCGCGGTCGCCTACGTGCAGGAGGCGCTGGAGACGGCCGGCTTCGAGGCGGCCGCGGGCGGCTGGGAACAACCCTTCGTCGACAGCAAGGGCACCGACAGTCTCAACGTGCTCGGCGTTCGCTGGGGGGCCGACCCCCGAGTCGGCGACGAGATCGTCATCGTCGGGGCGCATCACGACCACCTGGGCCAGCGTCGCGACGGCAGCTACTTTCCCGGCGCCAACGACAACGCCTCCGGCATGGCGGTGCTGCTGGGGCTGGCCGAGGCCTTCGGCGCCGGGCAGGCGCTCGACCGCACCCTGGTGCTCGGTTCCTGGGGCTCGGAGGAGGTCAACCTGGACGGGTCGCGGGTGTACGTCGAGGATCCACCGTCCGACCTTCCCATCGACGACACGGTGTTCTACGTCAACCTCGACATGGTCGGCGCCTACGAGGCCCGCGAGACGCTCTACGCCCTCGACGCCACGCGGGGCACCCTCGCGCGCGAGGTGGTGAGCGCCGCCTCCGCCAGCTCGTCGCTCAACGTCGACATGCGCTACGAGGGCGAGCTGTCGGACTCGGTGAACTTCTGCGAGGCCGGCGTGCCCGAGGTCTTCTTCTGGACCGACGACCCCGACTGCTACCACCAGACGTGCGACACGGCGGATCGCCTCGACTACGACGACATGTCCGCGGTCGGGTGGCTGGTGGGCGACGTGCTCGATCGACTGCTCAGCGCCGATCTCGACCTCGCCGGGCCGCGGGCCGAGGGCTGCCCGGTCGACTGAGTCGCGCGCGGGGCTCGCCGGCGAGCCGGGCTACCCCGGGGCCGCGCGTCCCACTCGCCAGATGGGAAGGTCGACCTTTGCCGAGTTCCAGATGCTCTGTGCCGCCCTCGCGTATTGCAGGAGGTCGCTCGGGCGCCGGGCACGCCGGGCCTGCTCGGCCACGTACCGGGGGCGCAGGTAGAACTCTCGAAGCGCGTTTCGGTGTACGCGGCGCATGTCGGCGGGGGTGAGGTTTCCCGGCGCGTACTCGGGGTACCCACACTCGCCGCGCATGAAGCGATCGAACACGTCCTCGGTCACCTTCTTCTCTTGCAGGGCACGCTTGAAGAGCTTTGTGCCCGGGATGAGGACCATGATGTGAAACTCGACGTAGGCCGCGTGAATGTCCTTGACCATCTCGACGCTCCGCGCCATGTCGGCCAGCGTCTCGTCGGGGTGACCGAACAGGATGGTGCAGGCCGGGTCGACTCGCAGTCGGTTCGCGGCATCGAACAGGGTGCGGATGTGCCGGTTGTCGAAGTCCTTGGTCATGTTCTTGCGCAGGTCGAACGACCCGCTCTCCAATCCGAATCCAATCTTGACCAGTCCGGCGCGCGCCATCACCTCCAGCAGATCGGGATCGAGGAGGTCGGCGCGCGTCTTCGCCCCCCACTCGACCCTGATTCCCTCGCGGACGATGGCGTCGGACAGCTCCCGGACGTAGTTTCGGTCGACGGTGAAGGTCTCGTCGAGGAACTCGATGTACCTGGGCCGGTAACGATTGACGACGAGCTTGAGGTCGCGGACGGCCACGTCGACTGGCACCCAGCGACTCTTGTTGAACATCGAGTTGGGCGACGCGCTCGAGCAATAGCAGAACGGACACGAGAATGGGCATCCGCGGCTGGTGAGTGCCACCTCGATGGGGCCCTTGAAGGGCTGCCGGTAGAGTGGGCTCCGGATGAACTCCCGTTCCATTGGCCAGTGTTCGAGGTCCTCGAGGAGCCTGGGCGGACGGGTGCGAACCCGCTCCGCGCCGTCGGCCACGATGATGCCATCTACATCCTCGGGCGAGCCCACGCCGTTGACGATGGCGTTGCACAACTGCGGGAATGCGCGCTCCCCTTCGCCCGAGATCCCGTACCTCAGGCCGAGCTTGGCGACGATCTCGGGGTGTACGCTGGGGTAGGGTCCCCCGACGACGATCTCGTACCCCCGGCCCTGCATCACCTTCACGAGCTGGTAGACGCTGCGGGCGTTGGCCACGAGCAACTGGATGCCCACCACCTTGGCGCCCTCGCACCGCTTGGCCAGCTGTTCCATCGACATCGGGGTCGTGTTGCAGTCGATCCCCTCGGCGTTGAAGCCCGCTCGCTGGAGCGCGCCGCCGATGCTGAGCAGGCCAGCCGGCGGGTAGAGGAAGGGCTGGCTCGCCAGGTCGGCCACGAGCGGGTCGTCGGCCAGCATCCGCAGCGTTGCTCCGTCGACCGGCGGAAAGACGTACGGCGGGTTGATGAGGACGACGTCTGCGGCCATCTAGCCAGCGTATCATGAGGCCCCAGGGGGGTCGGCGACCCGCGCCGCGGGCGGTCTCGGGCCGCGCCGGCGCCGCGCGAGCCCGAGCAGGGTGATCGCCCCGCCCGCCCCGCTCCCGCAGCCGCACTGGGCTTCGCTGTCCGCCGGGGGCGGGGCAGCCGCCTCCCGCGCTGCCCGCTCCTTGAGGCGCTGGACGCGCAGGGTGTCGATGGTGGCGGTGCCCGCCGCGAGCTCCACGCGCAGGGTGTGCCAGCCCTTGCCAAGGTCGAGGGCGTGCCAGGCGGTGGTGCTGTCGCTGGGGAGCTCCACGAGCTGCGGCGGGCCGCCGTCGAGCCGCACGGTGATGGCGCCGAGGGCCGCGTTCTCGGGGACCTCGAGCGCGGCGCTGATGCCCTCGAAGTCGATCTCCCGCGCGGTGCCGAGGAGGGCGGAGGTGGCGAGCTTGCCCCGCGAGGCGTCGCCATTCGGCTCGGCCCGCCAGCTGCCCTCGATGCGCCACGCGTCGCTGTCTTCCTCGTACACGTCGAGCGCGTGGATTGGCTCCCAGGTGGCGCCGCGGTCGCGACTCGCCCAGGAGCCGTAGTAGCCGCCCACGGCGACGATGCCGTCGCGAGCGTAGCCGGGGGACAAGTCCACCATCCGCGGCAGGTCGGCGGTGGGGCGCTCCAGCTCCGTCCAGCTCCCGCCGCCGTCGTCGCTGCGATACCATCCCCGGCTGGGGACGGTGGCGTAGACAGTCAGATCGCCTGCGGTCTCGGCCGTCGCGACCGAGCTGACCAGGCTTCCCTCGAAGCCGACAAGGCGCGTGCCGCTGCCATCGACGGCCCAGAGCCCGGCGCTGGTGGCGACGAGCACCACGCCGTCGCTGCGCTCGGCGATGCGGAACACGAAGCTGGTTCCGGTCTGGCCCACGCGCTCCCAGGTGCGCCCGCGGTCCTCGCTCTGGTAGAGGTCGCCGTCGCAGGCCCCGTAGGACACGGGGCGCTCGTGCCAGCGGGGCGACACCGCCACCGCGAAGGCGGTGCCGAGGCACTCGGGGTCGGTGGTGCCGTCTACCCAGGTGTCGCCGAGGTCGTCCGACACGCGGAAAGACATGATGTCGTCGCCGATGAGGGTCACCACGAAGGGGTCGGCGGCCGGGTCGGGAGCCATGGCGAGCCCCTTGATGTCCTCGACGGTGGAGAACTGGCCGCTATCGAGGGGATCCTCGGCGATGGCCGTCCACGACTCGCCGCCGTCGCGGGTGCGCCAGGTGGAGTAGCCCTCGTCCTGGAGGGCGATCCCGTTGTCGCGGAAGCCGTCGGCCACTACTGCCGAGCGGGTGAAGGCCACCGGCAACGAGGGGAAGTCGCGGCTGGCGTGGGTGCGGGTGTCGGTGAGCACCGGGCCGCTGCCGTAGGTGCCGATCCACGCGAGCGCACTGTCGTCGTCGGCAGCCAGGAGCGAGAGGGTGTGCGCGTTCTCGGGGCGCTCGGTCACGTAGTAGCGGAAGCGAAAGCCGCCGTCGTCGCTGCGGGCGAGGCCGTTCCAGGTGGCCATGTAGCTCTCGTGGCGCGGTCCCTCCACGAACTCGAAGAACTCCTTGTCGCCGCCCTGCGCGTTGCCGATCTCCTCGATGTCGACGTAGGTCCAGGTGTCGCCGCCGTCGAGCGAGCGCCAGCCCGCCCGGCCCGGCTCGGCCACGAGGACCAGCCCGTCGGACAGCTCCGACACCACCGCCACGTCGGGTCCCACCGCCGCGCGCGTGCTCCACGACTGGCCGCCGTCCACGGTCACGGACAGCCCCTGCTCCCGGGTGGCCACCCACACGCGCCCGTCGCTACCCACGGAGAAGTGGCGCGGGTACTCGGGGGCGTCGAAGCTGACCCAGGTGTCGCCGCCGTCGTGAGAGCAGGAGACGCGAGCGCCCTCCGCCACGCAGGCGTGGCCGTCGGCGGCAAACGCGGGGGACAGCGACAACTCCGTGAACCCAGCGTCCACCGCCCCCAGCACCGCGTCCCAGGTGACACCTCCGTCGCGACTTCGCCAGACGCTTGACTCCCCGGTGGCGAAGAGCACCCCATCGTCGAGGACGCCGGGCGAGGCGACGACGCCGTCGATGTACCGGTCGCCGAGGCCCGCGACGGTGGCCAGCGTGTCGCCCGCGTCGTCGCTTCGCAAGAGGCCCCGCCCGCGGGTGGCGATGAACAGGCGGTCGGCCGAGGCGAAGGCGGCCGCGTTCACGGCGCCGTCGGTCACCGCGCCCACCAGCCGCGCCTCCCAGTCCAGCCCGTTTTCGGTGCGGCCCAGCACCTCGAGGTCGATGCGCTCCAGCGAGACCACCAGGCGCTCCGCGCTGGGATCGGGCGACACCGCAAACCAGTAGGCCCCGTCGTGCGGGTAGTGGGCCCAGGCTGGCGCGGCGAGGAACAGGAGGGTCAGCGCCAGTCGCGACAGGGGAGGCTCCGGGGCGGCAGCAGGATTCTAGCCCGCCCGGGGGGCCCCTTTCACCGCCTTCCACCCGGTGTCGTCGCCGAGCACCCAGGCCTCGGCCTCCACCATGTGCAGGTTCACCGACACCACGATGCGCTCGCGACGCAGCGTCCCGCCGGCGCGGGCCACGAAGTCGAGCACCGCGAGGGCTTCCGGGGGCACCTCTACCACCGCCCCGCGCACCTCCGGGCCCCCGGCCACCGGGCGGAGCGCGAGTTGTCCCTTGCTGTTGCGGTAGAGTTTCCCCCGCGCAAACGCGGGACGTTCCCGGTTGTGGTTGATCCAGCCCTCGGCGGCGCCGGTGAATTGCCTGCGGTCGTACACGAACAGCAGCGTGCCGGCGGGCGGCGCGGGCTCGGCGAAGAGCGCGGGCGGCGTGGGCTTGCGGCGTGCCATCAGGGCCCTGCCACCCGCTCCAGCGCGTCGCAGAGCGGCGAGAGGCGGTCGAGCAGCTCGTGGTGCTCCGGATCGTGGCCGAGCCGCGCGAACAGCGCCTCGTCGAGCACCCACAGATCGCGAGCGCGGGCGAGCAGGCCGAGGCTTGCGGCCGTCTCCGCGATGTCGGTCCAGCGCGGGCGGCCGGGGGCGCGGCAGTAGAGCCAGCCGCGCGAGCGTGCGAGGCGGCGGACGAGGGTGTCGAAGTCGACGCTGTCGCGACCGGGGAGGTCGACCCACAGTCGTTCTCCCCGGGGACGCAGTCGCAACAGCCGCCGCCGGTGCAAGAGCCCGGCGCCGACGAGGAACGCGAAGGCCGGCACGGAGCGGACGGCGCGGAGCCGCAGGCTCAAGAGGTCGGGGATGTTCCGCGGCATCGGGACCCCGGGGGCGAAGAGCCCCCCGTGAACCACGGCGCGGGCGTCGAGCGGCGACGGTGGCCGCGTGTTGCCCGCCTGCTGCACCTGCGCGCGCCAGGCCTCGTGGACCCAGTGGATCCCGCCGCCGAGCGCGATGATCGACGAGGGGATGGAAAAGGCCAGCCGCTCCCCGGACACGTCGAGGAAAGCCCCCTTCTCCGCGGGCAGTTCGCCCAGGGCCTCGCCTGCGAGGGGGACGCTCTCCAGCCTGCGACCGAACAGGAGCCGGGGGAGCGCGATCGCCGGTGCCTCGGCGCCGAACAAGCGGCGGGCCCAGCGGGTGCAGCGTCGCGACTCGGTGCGGCCGTCGGCGAGCCAGGCGCGGAAGTCGGGATCGGACAGCGCGATGGAAACCACGCTCTCGGCGAGGTCGGCGCGCGCGACCGCGCCCGGCGTGGCGAGCACCGCGTCGCCGAGGCGGGTGGCGTCGCCCCGCCGCACCGCCAGCGCCACGTAGCCGCCGAGGTTGGCCTCGGGCGCGCGGGCCTCGTCGAGGAGCCCGCGGATGGTGTTGAGCCGCAGCTCGCCGTGCTCCAGGAGGGCGCGCAGCAGGACCGCGTAGACGTCGAGGCTGTCGTCGTTCTGGTCCGCGTCCAGGGGCAGGGCCCGGGGAGCGACGGGGCCCGCGAAGGCGAGGTGCATCTGCTCGGGACCCGCCACGCTCGCCCGGGGACGGCGCGCGGCCGCCGCGAGGCGCAAGATCGCGCGTGCGTCGCGACGAGCGAGGTCCTCGGCTTCCAGGGTCGCGACGGCGGCCTTGGCGTCGGCGGGCAGTCGCGACAACACCGGATGCGCCGCCACCACCTCGGCGAGCACGTGCGGGCGCTTGTTCCCGGCCACCGCGAAGGCGAGCCCCAGGGGCAACAGCCGCGGCTCCGCCGGCTCCGCTAGCATCCCCATCCACGCGGCGTGCGCGAGGTAGGCGCGCACGACGCGCACCTCCAGGTCGAGCTGGCGCGCCACCTGGGCCGGTCGGCGCGTGCCGGCGAACACCGCGTCGATCACCCGCGCGAGGCGACGCGGGTTGCCGAGGGCGGGCGGGGCGCGCATCGGCGCGGCCTATCCCGCCACCACCCCCGGCTTGCGCCCGGTCCAGGGCGCCGCGGCCTCCAGTTGTGCCGCCACGCGCACCAGCGTGGCCTCGTCGCCGTAGGCAGCGGCGAGCTGCACGCCGATGGGCAGCCCGCCGGCCGACCAGTGCAGCGGCAAGCTGATCGCTGGTTGCCCGGTTTGATTGAAGAGCTGGGTGTTGGGCGTGCGCTCGAAGTTGTTGGCGGCGAGCTGCGCCAGCACGGCGCGGATCACCGCCGCCGAGGGCAGGGCCCGGAGCACGCCGAGGCCGAGCTTCTCGGCCGGCTTGAGCCCGAGCTGGCCGATGCGCACCGGCGGGTGCGCCAGCGTGGGCAACAGCCACAGGTGGTACTTGGCGTGGAAGGCGCCGAGGGTGCGCCCGGCGGCCTGGATCGTCTCGCGGGCATGCAAGAGCTCCACCCCGCCGATGATGTCGCCCACCTGCTTCAGGAACCAGGTCGAGGCCTCGAAATCGCCCGACGTTGCCCGTTTCCCGGTCCACCGCTCGAAGTCGGCGATCTCGCCCGACACGCCGGTGCCCACCTGCGCGAGGTAGGCGTGTACCAGCGCGTCGCGATTCAACTCCGGCGCGGCCTCCTCCACCTCGTGACCGAGGTCGGCGAGCAACTTGGCCGTGTTCTCCACCGCCGCCTTGCACTCCGGATCGGTGTCGCGACCGAAGAGTGAGCGGGTGGAGAAGGCGACGCGGAGCCGTCCCGGGTCGGCGCCAACCTCGTCGGCCAGCGGTCGCGACATCGGCGGCGCCGCGTAGGGGTCGCCGGGCTCGGGACCGGCCATCACGTCCACCAGCGCGGCGGTGTCGCGAACTGATCGCGTCAGCACGCCCCACTGCACGTAGCCGCCCCAGCCCTCGCCGCTGTCGGGGGCGAGGCTGATGCGCCCGCGCGAACACTTCAGCCCCACCAGCCCGTTGGCGCTGGCGGGGATGCGCAGCGAGCCGCCGCCGTCGCCCCCGTGCGCCAGCGGGACGGCGCGGGCGGCGACGAGCGCGCCCGACCCGCCCGAGGACCCGCCGGTCGAGTGGTCGGGATTCCAGGGGTTGCGCGCCGGGCCGCGCCAGGCCGACTCGGTGGTGCCGAGGATCGCCAGCTCGGGACAGTTGCTCTTGGCAAGGAACACGAAGCCCGCGCGGCGCAGCCTCGCGATGGCGCTGGCGTCGTGGTCGGGCACGAAGCCGTCGAGGAAACGGCAGGAGGCGGTGAAGGGGACGCCTTTCACGAAGCCGTCGAAGTCCTTCACCACCATGGGCACGCCCCGGAAGGGGCCGTCGGCGGGCACCGCGGCCCGCGCCTCGTCGTACATCCGGTGAACCACGGCGTTGAGCGCGGGGTTCACCTTCTCGATGGCGGCGATGGCGGTGTCGATCAGCTCGGCGGGCGACACCGCGCCGCTCCGCACGCGGTGGGCACACTCGGTGGCGTCGATCTCGGCGTAGTCGTGCATGTCGCAACGTCACGCGCGGAGGGCCA
>VGRQ01000058.1 GCA_016875315.1 Deltaproteobacteria bacterium
GCCGAGCCACGGCCCCGCCAGCGTGACCGTCCCGATGCCGAGCAGCGCCCCGATGATCCACGTGCGGAAGCCCAGGTAGCGGTCGACCAGCGGCCCCCAGAAGGCCTTCAGGTTCCACGGCATCGCCAGCGCCGAGAGCGCGCCCACCGCCTCGAGGCTCGCGCCCTGCTCGCGCATCCACACCGGCACGAAGTCGTTGACGAGCCCGTAGGGCGTGCCCGACACGAACTCCAGCACCGCCACGGTGACGATGAGCCGGGTGGGGAGCCGGCTCACGGCGCCGCCCTCAACTCCACCAGCCACCCCACGCGCGTGGGCAGCGGCAGCGGCCGGTCGTGTCGCGACAGCACCACGCCCATGACGCTGGCGGGAAGAGTGCCGCGCTCGATCAAGTGGAGGGCCGCCGCCCGCAGCCAGCGACGGTCCCCGGTGGTCCAGAGCTCGATCCCGTGTGCCTCGGCGAGGCCCACGGTACACCAGCGGTCTCGCGCGCCGGCGCTGAGCCTGAGCCGGGCGGAGGAGTTGGGAAACAGCCGTCGCCACTCGTCGGCCGGGCCAATCGCCAGGTGCAGGCACGCGCTGCGGACCCTGTCGAGGTGTTCGTCCGCCTCCGGGTCGGGCCAGGGGCCGAGCCAGCCGAGGGCGCTGGCGGCGAGCACGCCCCGGGCCTGTTTCACCCGGTCGGCGAGGTCGCGATCGCCGAGCGATAGCCGCACCTCGCCGTCGGGCGCGTGTCGCGACAGCATGCGGTCGAGATCGGTCGCGGAGCAAGTGATCACCGCGTCGGCCGTCCCGCCGTCCCAGGGGCGCACGCCGCGCGTCGACCACAGCCAGGGCTCGCCCCAGTCGAGCTTGATCCGCGCGCCCTCGAGCCAGTCGCCGCCGAAGGGGGAACGCCGGATGCGCTCGAGCAGCGCTAGCTCGCGCACGGGCCCTCGCTCACCACGCGACCGCCCTCGGGGCCCGCGCCCGGGCCCATGTGGATCACCCAGTCGCAGGCGCCGAGCAAGATGGCGTCGTGTTCCACGACGATCACGCTGCCGCCGAGGGTGACGAGCCGTCGCAAGGCGGCCACGAGGTGCACGAGGTCGGCGGGGTGCAGCCCCACGCTGGGCTCGTCGAGCAGGTACAGCGTGCCCTCCACCTCGCCGGGCTTGCCGATCTCGCGCGCCAGCCGCAGGCGCTGGGCCTCGCCGCCCGAGAGGGTGTCGACCGGCTGGCCGAGCGGCACGTAGCCGAGGCCGAGGGCATCGAGAGTTTCGAGCAGCCCGGCAAGGGCCGGCATGGCGCCGAACACGTTGCGGAGCCCGCGGATGGGCATCGCGAGGACGTCGGCCACCGAGAAACCCTTGAAGGTGCAGGCGAGGGTGGCCTCGTCGAACCGCTTGCCGTCGCACACCTCGCAGGGCACCACCACGTCGGGCAGGAAGTGCATCGCCACCCGGCGCTGGCCCTCGCCCTGGCAGGCCTCGCAGCGGCCGCCGGGCGCCCCGGCGCTGAAACGTTCCGCGCCGAAGCCACGTAGTTTCGCCTCGGGGGTGCGCGCATACACCTGGCGGATCGGCTCCCAGAGGCGCGACGCCGTGGCCAGCGTGGAGCGCGCGGCCGAGCGCGAGAGGCCACCGTCCACGCGCACGAGGCGCCGCACCTGTCCCTCGAGGCGGCCGGGGAGGCCCCGTCGACCGGAGAGCGCGGGCGCCAGCGTGTCGAACACCAGCGACGACTTGCCCGCGCCGCTCGGGCCCGCCACGCCGCAGATCACGCCGAGGGGAAAGCGTGCTTCGCCGCGGAGGTTGTGGCCGGAAAGCTCGGACAGCCGCAGCCAGGACCGCGGGGTGCAGCCCGGCGCGGGGGGCAGGGACTCGCGCCCGCTGGCCCAGCGAGCGGTGACGGTTTCACCGGCGTAGAACGCCTCGCGTTCGCCGGCAAAGCTCAGGCGCCCGCCCTCGGCGCCGGCCCCGGGTCCCACCTCGATCACCCAGTCGGCGGCGGCGATCACGGCGGGATCGTGCTCCACCGCGAGCACGGTGTTGCCGGCGTCGACCAGCTCGCGCAGCAAGGCCACCAGCCGCGCGGTGTCGCTCGCGTGCAGCCCGGCGGTGGGCTCGTCGAGCACGTAGAGCACGCCGGCGAGGCCGTTGCCCACCTGCGCGGCGAGGCGGAGGCGTTGCCACTCGCCGCCGGAGAGCGAGGCCGCGGCGCGATCGAGGGAGAGGTAGCCGAGGCCCACGCGGTCGAGGAAAGCGAGGCGCCGGCCCAGCTCGTCGAGCACGGGGGCGGTGACCGGGGTTCGCGCCACCGCGTCGAGAGACTGTCGCGACACACAGATGTCAAGTGACAAGAAGCCGGGGAGGGATCGTCCCGCCACGCGCACCGCCCGCGCCGCTGGGCCGAGCCGGGCCCCGGCGCACGCGGGACAGGCGCGCTCCACCGTCCAGGCCTCGTCGGGTTTCCGCCGCGCCGTGGCGAGCGCCCCCTCGGTCTGCGCGTCGCCATCGTGTACGCGCTCGCGCGCCTCCCAGGGCAGCGACGACCAGGGCACCGTGGTGTCGATCCCCTGCGCGGACGCCCACTTCAGCATCGTGGCGCGGTTGTGATCGGTCCAGGTGCGGACGGCGCCGTCGGCCAGGGATCGCGCGCTGTCGACCAGGGCCTCGGCGTCGACCTCGGTCACCACGCCGAGCCCCTTGCAGCCGGGACAGGCGCCGACCGGGCTGTTGAAGGAGAACAGCCGCGGCGCGAGCTCGGGCAGCTCGCCGTGCCCGTGGGGACAGCGCGCGCGCGTGGCCCAGCGCCCCACGCCCTCCACCTCCACCTCGCCCTTCCCGGCGCGGAGCGCGGTCGCGACCGACTCCTGCATGCGGTCCCGCTTGTCGGGTCCGGCCCGGAAGCGGTCGATGACGAGGTCGACGTCGTGGGGCCCGGCGGCGAACCTGGGGAGTTCGTCCAGCATCACCGCTTCGCCATCGACGCGGGCCCGCAAGAACCCTTGGCGGCCGAGTTCTTCCAACAGCGGCCGGATGTCGGCGCGCGCGCGGGCCACCGGGGCCAACATCGTGAGCGCGGTACCCTCGGGGACGGCCATCAGCTCGCGGACGATGGTGTCGACCGGGTGGCTCCATACCGGGGCGTCGCAAACGGGGCAGTGTTGCTCGCCGGCGCGCGCGTAGAGCACGCGCAGCAGATCGTAGGTCTCCGACGCGGTCGCGACCGTCTGCCTTGGACCGGGGGCAGCCGGCCCACGCTGGGCCACGCCGATGCTGGGGAGGAGACCGTCCATCCACTCCACCTGGGGCCTCGGCGCCTGCCCCACCTGCGCGCGGACCCAGCTCGACATCGCCTCCACGAAGCGCCGCTGCGACTCCGCGTGGATGGTGTCGAAGGCCAGCGAGGACTTCCCCGATCCGCTCACGCCGCACATCACCACCAGCTTGCCGTGAGGGATGTCGACGTCGACGTGACGCAGGTTGTGCTCGCACGCGCCACGCACGCGCAACAGGCCGGGCATGGGGCGGGGCTATCGCGTTCACACCCTCGTCCCGACCCACCCCCCGCGCGCCGCGGCCACGCCCTTCAGCCCAGACTTCAGGAAAGACGTCAGGTTGATCGCCCACCAGGCGCCGTCGGCGGCCCAGCCGAGGTTGAATGCAAGCAGGTAGCCGAGCGGGATGCGCAGCGCGTTGATCGGCGCCGAGAGCCAGAACACGGTGCGCGACGCGCCGGCGCCGAGGAGCACCCCCTCGGCCAGGGCCTCCCAGGCCACGCTCGGCTGCGACCAGCCGAGCGCGCGGGCGTACTTCACCGCCTCGGCGAGAACGGCGGCATCCTGGGTGAAGGGCGCGCAGATGACGGGGGCGAGGAACCAGAACACGCAGCCGCTGGCCACGCCGAGGGCGGTGGTGAGCGGCAAGGCGAGGCGTGCCGCGCGCCGGGCCTCCTCGGGACGGCCCGCGCCCAGCTCCCGGCCCACCACCGAGGTGACGGCCAGCGAGAGGCCGAGGAACAGCGGGTAGGTGATCCCCTCCAGCGCCGAGAAGCCGATGCCCAGCGCCGCGTTGACCGTGGGGCCGAGCGGCGAGATGGTGGTGCGCAGCATCAGGAAGTACACCAGCGCGTAGGCCAGGACGTTGGTAGCCACGGGGAAGCCCACGCGGGTGATGCGTCGCAGCGTGTCGTCGGTCGCGACACGTGCCCCGTCGGGACGGACGGCGAACCACAGCCCGAGCACAGTGGCGGGCACACGAGAGAGCACGGTCGCCCAGGCGGCGCCGGCCACGCCGAGGCCCAGGTCGTGGATGAGCACCGGGTTGAGCGCCCAGTTGAGCACCGCCGCGCTCACTTGCAGCGCCATCATGCGCCCGGTCTGGCCGCGCGACACGAGGATGGCGTCGATGGTGGGCGCCACCGCCAGCGGCAGCCCGAACACGGCGATGGTGCGGATGAAGGTGGCCGCGTGCTGGGCGGTCTCGCCGCGGAGGCCGATGCTGGCGGCGATGGGCGCGGCGCCGAGGCCCACCACCAGGGCCACGGCCAGGTAGGAGAGCAGGCACGCGGCGAGGCCGGTGCCCACCGTGCGGGCGGTGAGGTCGCGGTCGTTGGCGCCCACGGCGCGAGCCAGCAGCGGTCCCACGCCCCCGGCCACCACCAGGTGCGCCGCGTAGCAGGCGATGAGCACGAAGGTGCAGCTGCCGATGGCCGCCTGCGCCGGGGTACTGATCCCGCCGGCGGCGAGCTGGTCGATCACCCGGAAGGCGTTGTTCAGCAACGCCGACGCCGCCGCCGGCAGGGCCAGCCTCACGATGGTCGCTGTCGTCACGCGCGAGGGGAGGGGAGCCGACAAGCGGCGCGGGGCTATCCTCAGCGCACCGTGTTGCGCCCGTTAGACTTGGCCTCGTAGAGCCGCGCGTCGGCCATCGCCAGCGCCGCGAGGGCGTCGAAGCCCTTGTCGAGCTGGGCGCTGCCGATGGAGACGGAGACCACCCCCACCGGGTCGATCACCGTGTCGACCACCGCCTTGCGGATGCGCTCCGCCACCTGCCGCCCGGTGGCGAGATCCGTCCCCGGCAAGATCGCGAGGAACTCCTCGCCGCCCCAGCGAACGGCGAGGTCGCTCGCGCGGAGCTGTCGCGACACGATGCGGGCCATGGCGCGGAGCACCCGGTCGCCGATGGCGTGGCCATGCTTGTCGTTCACCGCCTTGAAGTGGTCGATGTCGAGCAGGAGCAGGGTCATCGGCTGGCCGTTGCGCTTGCACCGTGCCACCTCGCGGCGCATCGCGTCTTCACCGCCGCGGCGGTTGGCGAGCCCGGTGAGCGGGTCGGTGATGGCCACCCGCTCGAGCTCACGCTCGGCGCTGACATCTCGCCAGGCGTCGAGCTGGCCGTCGCCGTCGGGGAGGGGGATGGGCTTGGTGCTCCAGCGCATCGCGCGCTCCGGCGGGCCCAGCAAGACCGTCTCCTCGTGGGCCACGGCGGGCTCCGAGCCCAGTCGCGACATCACGTGCGCGAGGGCCGAGTCTGCGCACAGCCTCGCGAGCACGCCCGCGAAGCTGCCGCGGTCGAGGCCGAGCAGGCGTTCTTGCGAGGTGCTCAGCATCGCGCACAGCGCGGCGTTGACCAGCCGCACCCGGCCGTCGGGACCCCACAGCGCCACCGGCTGGTCGAGGTGCTGGAGCACCGCGTGGACGTGGTGCAGCGCGTAGGCCTGGTCGGCGTCGCCTGGCAACCGTGGTCGCCTCGCGACGAAAACCTCCAGCTCGCCGCTCACCCGGCGGGCGAGGTGATGCAGCTCGTCGATGCCGTCGAGGGAGAGCGCCAGGGCCTTGCTGTCGAGCAGGCACAGGGCGCCGAGGGTGGTGCCTTCGGCGGCCGCCAGTGGCACGCCCGCGAAGCCGCGGACGGTCCCCTCGCGAACCAGCGGGTTGCTGGCGAAGGTAGGGTGCTGCCGCGCGTCGTCGATCACCAGGGCCTCGCGACCGATGGCCTCGATCACGTGCCGACCGATGCTGCTGGCGCGTGCCGTGCCCCGCTCGCGCGCGAGGCTCCCGGTGAGCCCGGTGTGCGCGAGCACCACCTCGCGGTCGTGCGTGAGGATCGAGCAGAGCGCCGCTTCCACGTCAAACGCGCTCGCGACGGTCTGCACCAGCCGGTCGAGGGCCTCCGAGGCGGTGGTGGCGTCGATGAGGCCCGTCTCGCGCAGGCGGGCGAGGCGCACGCGCTCGCGGTGGGGGTCGGGGCGGTTGTCGGGCTCGGGCAGAGGCGCCGCGGCGCGACCCAGGGCCCGTCGTAAGGCGAGACGCACGCCGGCCTCGGGCACCTGCGTGTCCAGCACCACCTCGATCGACAACGCCTCGCGCATCGTCCAGGCCGAGTCGCGCAGCGCGCCGAAGGCGGAGACGACAACGGCGGGCACGCGGCGCTCGGGATGTTGTTGCCGCAGCCCGGCGAGGAGCTGGTAGCCATTGACGCTCGCCATCGTGAGCTCGACGATCACCATTTCTGGCAGGCCGCGCGCCCGCAGCATGGCCTGCGCCTCGGTGTTGCTCACCGCGATGGCGGGGTCGAGCCCCTCCTCGCGGCAGGCGTGGACGTAGATGCCGCCGCGGCGGGTGTTGGGCTCGACGACGAGCGCGTAGGGGAGGCTGCTCACACGCCGAGTTTAGCACCCGGCGCTGCTCGGTTTCGCATCAGGCCCTCCTGCGCCACCGTGGCCACCAGCCGCCCGTCGCGACTGAAGAAGCGACCCGTCACCATGCCCCTGGCGCCCGAGGCCGACGGGCTTTCCACGTCGAAGAGCAGCCACTCGTCGAAGCGGAAGGGGCGGTGGAACCACATCGCGTGGTCGAGGCTCGCCACCTGCATGCCCGGCGTCAGCCAGCTCACCGCGTGGGGCAACATCGCCGTGGTGAGGAAGTTGAAGTCGGAGGCGTAGGCGAGCAGGTAACGATGCGCGGCCGGGTCGTCGGGGAGGGAGCCGGCGGCCCGGTACCAGAGCTGTCGCCGGGGCGGCATCGGCTTCGGGTCGAGCGGGTTTACCCGTTGCAGGGGACGGATCTCGATGGGCCGCTCTGCCGTCGCGATCTTCCGGAAGGGCTCGGGGATGTTGGGCGCGTTGCGACGCGCGAGGTCGAGCTCGCTCTCCAACCCGTCGGGACCGGGCACGCCGGGCATGGGGTGGGCGTGGTCGAAGCCCGGCTCGTCGCGCTGGAAGCTCGCGGTGAGCGCGAAGATGGGCTTGCCGCCCTGGATGGCGAGCACGCGGCGGGTGGAGAAGCTCGTTCCATCGCGCAGCGGGTCGACCTGGTACACCACGGGGCGCCGGGCGTCGCCCTGGCGCAGGAACGACGACTGGAGCGAGTGCACCTCGCGACCGGGGCGCACCGTCTGCGCGGCGGCGGAGAGCGCCTGGCCGAGCACTTGTCCCCCGAAGATGGCTCCCCAGCCGAGGTCTTGCGACTGGCCGCGGAAGAGGTTTTCCTCGATGCGCTCGAGGCGGAGGAGATCGAGGAGCTCGGCGAGGACGTCGCGCATCGGGCGCACCTATCAGTACACGTCCCTCGGCGTGGTGAGCTGCGCATTCTGGCTCTCGGTGGCCACGTATACGGCGTACTCCCCGTCGCCATCGACGTCGCAAGCGCCGTAGGCGGCGAAGCCCTCGGGGGTGAGCTCCACCCAGTACACGCCGCGGACTTGACCGCCAGGGTGCCATTCGAGCGCGATCCAGCCGGGATCGAAGGGGAAGTCGTGCTCTTCCTTTCCCGCGCCCGATGCGGTGGCCTCCGCTTCGCTAGAGGCGGCGAGGTAGCGGCCCTTTTCCATGAAGTAGGTGCCTTCCGCAGCGCGGATGCTGTCGAGGTTATCGGGCACCTCCGCGCGCTTCGCCCTGAGTTGCATCGTCACGAAGTTGGGGATGGCGATCGCCGCCAACACGCCGATCACGAAGATCCCGCCCACGCCGAGGACCAGCACCATCGCGACGACCGGGACGCCGCCGGTGCCTCCCCCCGGTGCCCGCGCCGGGACACCGTTGCCGTCGGCGATGATCACGTAGGTGCCGGCTACCTTGTCGTGCAGGGTCTGGTGGCGCTCGCCGAAAATCATCAGCGCGTCGCCCAGGCTGAGCACGACGCCGAGGTACGGGACGAGCCCCATGGCGTAGCGACTGCCCTCCCGCGCGACCAGGAGCTTGCCCCACGCGGGGATGTTGCCGTCCTCGTCGACGATCCGCAGCCCAAGGGCGCGCTTACCGAGCGTCTGGCCGCGGGTGACGAGCTGGTGTACCTGCACGCCCACCAGCGACAGGACGGTCCCGCCGCCGGCGAAGGCGGCGGAGGTCTCGATGGAGCTGCCCAGCACAGCCGCCACCACGGCGAGGATGATCGCCACCGCGACGCCACCCCCGATGACGATCATCCGGTCGAGGATGTTCGCCCCGAGTCGCGCCCAGGGGCTCGCGAGCGGGAGCACTCCCGACTCCGGCCACATGGCCGACGACGAGGCCGCTGTCGCGGAGGCGGGGAGCACCGCGTACGGGTTCTCATTCTCCGGGTTCGCCATGGTCACACCCTCGCGGCGAGCGCGAGACTACCGCGGCTGTGCTACCGGGTGAGCGTGCTGCTCGTCGCCGCCGCGCTCGCCTGGGACCTCCGCGGCCACGCCGGCGAGCCTACCACCTCGCAGATCGAGCCCGGGACGGTGTTCACGCCGGCCGCCCTCGCGAACGCGCGCGTCGTCACCGATCCCCCGGCGCTCCGCCGCGTGGCGGTCGACACCTTGCGCTACCTGCGCGCTCACCCCGCCGACCCGGCGCAGGGCACGATGCTGGCGGAGCTGGGCATCGGTGCCGACCGCCTGCTGCGCACCCTCGAGATCGTGGCCGCCGCCAGCGACGCCGAGCTGCTCGACGCGGCCTGGATCGCCGCCCACTTCGACTACTACCGCTGGACGCCGCCGCCGGGCGGGCGCACCGCCAAGCTCGGCCTTGCCCCCGGCGAGCTGCGCCTCACCCGTTACCTCGTGGTGCAGGTAGACGGTCGCGCCGCCCCCGACGCCACTTACACGGAGGCGATCTACGCCGACCCCGGCGAGCCGGCGCGGAGCCGCTACACCCGTCGCGAGGTGATGGAAGGCGCCTACGACCAGGGCGGCGCCACGCCGCTGGCCTGGTTGCGCGAGGAGCACGTACACGACGCGATCATGCAGGGAACGGTGCAGGTCACCTTCCCCGGCGGCGTGTCGCGACTCTACAACGTGGAGGCGAGCAACGGCATCCCCTACGAGGGCGGCAAGCGCGGTCGCGACCAGGACCGCTACTGGTACTTCGCCGAGGTGCCCGCCCCCCGCGGCTACGGCGTGGCCGGGGGCGACCACGTGATCCTCGAGGCCGGCGTGGCCGTGGCCGGCGACGTGTACAACCTCGGCCTCGGGCGACTGGTGGCGATCCAGCACCCGTCCGCCGAGGGGACGGCCTTGCGCCTCGCGGTGCTCGCCGACACCGGCGGCGCCTTCCAACCGAACTTGTCGCAGCTCGACTGGTTCGGCGGCGCTTTTCCCACTCACGCGGCGCTGTATTCCGCGTGGAAAGATCTCCCCGACCGGGTGAGCGCGGGCATCCTCGTGGCCCGCTGAGGGGGTACAGGCGCCGCGCCTCAGCAGCGCCGGCGAGGCAGGTCGCGCTTGCGCTCCTGGGCGGCCGGCGACGCGAAGCCCTTGGCCTCGGCGTGTGCCCAGGCCTTGGCGATGGAGGCCGCCGCCGCGGGGGTCTTGCAGTCGGTGTCGCCGTGGTCGACCTCCACCCGCCCGATCCGCGCCGCCGCGGCGAGCGCGGCACCGCGGAGGGCGGGGTTGCGTTGGCCGATCTCGATCAGGGCGTTGTTCATCCCGGAGCGGATCGAGTTCTCCGCGGTGGGGATGAGTCGCTCGATCTCCGCGAGCCGCTCGAGGAAGAAGGCGTCGGGAAGGGTCTCGTCGCGGGCGGCGAGCTGGCCGACGAGCGACCATCCCGCCCGGAGTAGCGCCAGGTCGGTCGAGCCGAGCCAAGCCCGCGCGCGCGAGGGGCCGAACGGACCCTCGGCGGCCAGCCCGGCCACGTAGGTGGCGCAGCCGATGGCCGCGCTCGCCTCGCTGGCCCAGCGGTCGAGGTCGGCTTCGCTCATGCGGCTCGGGTCGACCACCTTCACCGCCAGGTTCCGCGCGTCGAAGTTGCCGGTGTCCCAGAGGGCGAGCGCCAGCTCGTGATCGACGTCGATGCGCTTCATCATCAGCTTCAGCGTGGCGAAGCTCACGCCGAAGCAGGGCCCGGTCACCCGGTGGCGACGGTAGGTCTTCAGCGTCTGTGCGCTCCCCGCCGCCTCCAGCTCGGCCATGGCGTCGGCGAAGGGCACGCGGGCACGGGGCGCCCGGGCGGCGCGCTTGGCGGGGGCACGAGTTTCCATGACGTCGAGGCTATCCGGCGCGTGACCGCGGGCATCCTGGGGGCCCACTGAGCTAGGCTCGCGCGCCATGTTCCGCGAGTTGCGACTGCCGCTGGTCCTCCTGCTCAGCGTCGTGACCGTGGGCGTGACCGGGTATCGCGTGCTGGAGGGCTGGACCTGGCTCGAGAGCGTCTGGATGGCGGTGATCACCATCACCACCATCGGCTACGGCGAGAGCCGGCCGCTCACCGACCAGGGCCGCTACTTCACGTTGGCGTACATCCTCGGCGCCGTGGGGGCCGGCGGCTACGCCGTGGCCACGCTCACGGGCTACGTCGTCGACGGCGGCCTGGTTCGAGACCTCTCGGAGCGCCGCCGCCGCCAGCGCATGTCGCAACTCAGCAATCACTTCATCGTCGTTGGCTACGGGCGTCTCGGCCGCGAGATCGCCGAGGACTTGCGGCACGAGGGCGCGCGGGTGGTGGTGGTCGACAACGCCGCCCAGTACCTCGAGGCGCTCCCGCCGGGCGTGCTCCACGTCGTGGGCGACGGCAGCTCCGACGCGGTCTTGCGCGAGGCGGGCATCGAGCGCGCGCGGGGGGTGGCCATCGCCACGCCCTCGAGCGCGGTCAACGTGTTCATCACGCTGTCGGCGCGCCAGCTCAACGGTACCGCCTACATCATCACCCGCGTGGAAGACGCCGACGCCGGGCCCAAGGCCATCCGAGCCGGCGCCAACGCCATCGTGTCACCCTTCGCGAGCGCCGGCACCCGCATGGCGCATCGCCTGTTGCATCCCAACGCCGCCGAGTTCGTGGAGCAGCTCTTCAACCGCGAGCACCGGGCGCTGGTGGTCGACGACGTGCGCCGCGGCCCGAAGCTGCGAGGCACCCTCGCGGGCCTGCGGCTGCGCGACACGCACGGCATCGGCGTGATCGCCGTGCGGCGTCCCGACGGCGAGCTGGTGACGGTCCCCCACAGCGCCACCGAGATCGGCGAGGGCGACATCGTGGTGGTGGTGGGCTCGGAAGACGCGATCCGGAGCTTCCGGGGGGTGGCGGAGGGGTGAGGCGAGCGGCGACACGCCTCACCACCCCTCCGCCTCCATCACCTCGCGCAACACCGGGTCGTCCAGGGTGATCGCCCGCACGAAGGTGCCGGCCTCCTCGCGCACCCACCAGTCGGGCGAGCCGGGCGGGGCGAAGTGGTACTGGTAGCGGGCCACGCGCACGGCGGCGGGGCGCTCGGTGCCGAAGGGGGTGTGCGCGAAGGCCGACAGGGCCAGCGGCTCGGCACGGAGGAGTTTCTCCAGCAGGTGGACCAGCCAGAGGTGCTCGCTCACGCCCTGGAGGGGGACGAACCACATCTGCCAGTCCAAGTGGATGTGGTAGGGGGTGATTATGCATGGCTGCCTCGCGACGTTGCCCGGCTTGCAGGGAAACTCGTAGTCGAGCCAGGTGACGCCATCGCGGGTGCCCTGGATCACCGCCTCGAAACGTTCTTGTCCCACGCTGCCGAAGGCGCCGTAGGTGTTGACGAGGTGCAGCGGGTCGAAGGAGCGGTTCATCACCTGGCGTTCCCTGAAGAACAGGTTCTGCACCACCGGCACGCTGCGCCAGGTCACCAGGAGCACCAGCAGCCAGGCCAGGGGGGCGCGGCGGCGCGGGCGAGGTGCCAGCCAGGCGCCGAGGCGAGGGAACAGTCGCGACAGGTACACGTCGTCGAAGGCCGACAGGCACACCAGCAGCGTGAGCCAGTTGAGGAAGGCGAGGTTGCCCGAGCCGATGAGGATGATCTGGAAGGCCACGAGCAGCACGCCGGCCACGGCGCGGGCGGGGCGCGGCAGGAACAACAGCGGGGGGACGGCCAGCTCCACGAGGTGGTTGAACAGCGCCCCGGCCTGGTGAAACCACATCGGCGCCCGGTGGAACAGGATCGACAGCGGGTGCGGGTTCGGCTGGGTTTCATAGTGCCAGGCGAGGCAGGTGAGATCGCGCCAGCACTCGTCGCCCCGCATCTTGATGAGGCCAGCGCCGAGCATCATGCGGAAGGCGAGCCAACGCCACAGCCAGGCGTGCAGCGGGTGAGGGGAGGCGAGGCCCCGGGGCGAGAAGGAGGTGAGCGGGGCCAGCCAGATGGCGAGGAAGCCCACCTCGCAGAGGAGGGTCTCCCAGCCGTAGCCGTACCAGTCCTGGCCCGCGTTCACCACCGAGAGGTGCAGCAGCCACAGCGTCGCGAGCACGGCGGCGTTGGTGACGCCCGCGAGCGTCAGGACCGCGAGCGCCAGGCCGGTCCAGCCCACGAGGAACAAGGCCGCGTCGCTGTCGTCGAGCCAGAACAGCGTGGGCAGTCGCGACAGCGCGTCGGACCCGAGGTGATCTTTGACGCGCCCGAGGAAGAGGTGGATGGGCGTGAGGCCGTCGCGACCGAGAAGGAGCGGACCCTGCCGGACGACGACCAGGAAGGCCACCGTGTAGATGAGCCCCAGGCCGCGAAGCAGCAAGAAACGCAGGAGGTCGGTGCCCTGGTCGCGCACGGGACGACCCTATCGCCTCGCGGTGTCCCTCTCCGCGCACCAAGATAGGCGCCGCCCCATGCGATCCCTCTGGCTCCTCGCGCTCCTCCCCGTCGGCTTGCTCGCGTACACGACGCGCGCGAGCGCGGGCACGGCGCCTACCAACCCCTTCATCGTGCTCGGCGTCGATGGCATGGAGCCCTCGATCATCGCGGAGCTGGCCGCGAAGGGCCAGATGCCCAACATCACCGCGCTCAAGGCGCGTGGCGTGAGCACCACCCTGGCCACCGACTACGGGGCCGCGAGCCCAGTGGTGTGGACCACCGTCGCCACGGGGATGAACAAGGAAGTCCACGGCATCACCAACTTCGAGGTGGCCACCGACAGCGGCACCGTCCCGGTGTCGTCCACGCTGCGCAAGGTGGCGGCGATCTGGAACATGGTCTCCGCTGCCCAGCGAAGGGTGCTCGTGCTCGGCTGGTGGGGATCCTGGCCCGCGGAGCAGGTGAACGGGCGCGTCGTCACCGACCGGGCCACCAAGGCCATCGCCGACCGCGTCTCGCCCCGGGACTGGGAGGCCGCCTTCGCCGCCGATCTCAAGACCGCCTCCCGCACGGAGTACCCCCGTGACGACGACGCCGGCGGGGAAGACCGCATGGTGCAGCACTTCCTCCGGAAGGGCGCGGGCGAGGGCTACGACCTCATCTTCGCCTACCTGCACGGCACCGACATCGTGAGCCACAAGTACTGGAAGTACTACAAGCCCGAGGGTTTCTCCGGCGTCGATGCGGCCAAGGCCAAGACCCACGCCGACACCATCCCCGGCAAGTACCGCGCGGTCGACGCGGTGGTGGGACAGGTGGTGGCGGCCATGCCGAAGAACACCAACTTCCTCCTCATCTCCGACCACGGCTTCGGGCCCTTGCCCGAGGAGTTCGTGAAGGTGGCCCTCGACATCGACCCGGTGCTGGTGAAACTCGGCCTCGCCGCCAAGTCGGGCTCGGCGCTCGACTACAGCAAGACCAAGGTGTTCAACTACGGATCGGCCGGCTTCCAGATGCAGAAGAAGCTCCGCTTCGCGATGCAGGGGCGCGAGGCCGGCGGCACCGTCACCGCGGCCAACAAGGCGAGCGTACGCGCGGAGGTGGTGAAGGTGCTCGGCGAGGTGACCTACTCCACCGGCAAGCCGGCCTTCTCCGTTCGTGACGCCAAGCCGCACGAGGTGGAGAAGGGCGCCGACTTGATCCTCGAGGTGCTGCCGGTGGGCCCGAGCAAGGAGCTGGTGTGGCGCGGGCAGACGCTCACCGGCCTCGTCCAGGACGTGGTGGAGCACTCCGGCGGGCACGGCTGGCTGCCGCCCGGCGTGTTCGTGGCCGCCGGCCCCGACATCGACCCGAAGGCCAACCTCGCGGGCATACGCATCCACGACATCACCCCCACCGTGCTCTACGGCATGGGACTGCCGGTAGCGCAGGACTTCAACGGCAAGGCCCACGAGCAGCTCTACACGGCGTCCTTCCGCGCCGCGCACCCGAAGCGGAGCATCGCCAGCTACGGCAAGGCTGGCTCCGGGCAGGCCACGCAGTCCAAGCAGACCGACGAGGAGATGCTCGAGCAACTCCGGGCGCTGGGGTACATCCAGTA
>VGRQ01000059.1 GCA_016875315.1 Deltaproteobacteria bacterium
CGCGCCCGCGCTGGCGATCGCGCCGAGCACGGTGGCGTGGGCCCAGGCGAGCTCCACGCCGGCGCCGAGCCCGCGGGACGGCATCGTGGCCAGCGCCTGCACCAGGACCCAGTCGGCGCGCGTGGTGCCATCGCCGAGCGGGGCGCCGAGGGGGGCCTCCCAGAGCGGCACCCGGCCGAGCAGGGCCTCTTGCACCCAGGCCATCTGCGCCGCCGAGAAGGCGGCGTCGCGGGCGGCCGAGGTGGTGGTCCAGAGGGGCAGCGTCGCCAGTGCCACCGGCAGGGTCGCGAGCGCGACGGCGAGGCGCTCGCGGGCGGTCACAAGCGCGAGCGCAGCGCGGCGAGGTCGACCGGCGGCGCCGGTGCCGGCTCGGCGGCGAAGCGCCCCTCGCGGATCTCCGCCGCCACGTCGCGGTAGGCCTCGCGGAAGGGCTTGTCGCGTCGATAGGCCTCGGCGGCGGCGAAGAGTGGCGCCTCCAGCGGCTGCGGCGTGGGCACGAGCCCGCGCACGAGATGAGCGGCGATGCGCAGCGCGTTGCGCCCGGCGCCGACCCCGCGCAAGAGCGGCGCCTTGGTGAGCTGCACGTCGCGGTGGTAGCCCGAGGGCAAGAGCACGATCTGCTCGATCTCGTCGCGCGCGGCGCGCACGGCCGCCGAGCTGGCGCGGAGCAGCTCGGCCACGTCGGGGTTGCGCTTCTGCGGCATGATCGAGCTGCCGGTGGTGAAGGCGTCGGGCAGTCGCAGGAGCGCGAACTCGCTCGTGGTGAACAGGGAGATGTCCCAGGCCAGTCGCGACACGAGCCCGGTGGCGGCGGCCAGCGCCGAGAGGAGCGCCACCTCGGCGAGGCCCCGCGTGAGCTGGCTCGCGGTCACGGGCTCCTCCACGCGCGCGAAGCCGAGCAGGGAAGCGGCGAGCTGGCGGTCGAGAGGGAGGGGCGTGCCGTAGCCGGCGGCGCTGCCGAGGGGGCAGCGATCGACGACGGCGCGCGCGGCGTGGAGCAGCGGCCGGGCGTCGAGCAGGGCGGCGGCAAAGCCCGAGGCCCAGAGGCCGTAGGACGAGGGCATCGCCCGCTGCAGGTGGGTGTAGCCGGTGAGCGGCAGCTCGCGGTGTGCCTCGGCGAAGTCGAGCAGCGCCGCGGCGAGCTCGCGCCACTCCTCGGCGATGGCGTCGGCCTGCTCGCGCTGCCAGAGTCGCAAGGCGGTGAGCACCTGGTCGTTGCGGCTGCGCCCGGTGTGGAGTTTCCCGGCCACGGCGCCGAGGCGCTCGGTGAGCCGGGCCTCCACGGCGGTGTGTACGTCTTCCTCTTCCCGGGGGATGGTGAACGTGCCGCGTTCAACCTCGCTGGCGAGCGTCGCCAGGCCCGCGTCGAGGGTGTCGGCTTCCTCGGCCGCCAGGAGCGACGCCGCCTGCAGCACGCGCAGGTGCGCGCGGCTGCCCTCGATGTCGTGCCGCGCCCACGCGAGGTCGAGCTCGGGGTCGTCGCCCACGGTGAAGGCGGCGATCTGCGCGTCGAGGGCCTGTCCCTTGTCCCAGAGTCTCATGGCTTGCCCCGGAGGAAGGTGTCGGCGGCCTGGCGGTAGGCCCCCACGGCGGCCTCGACCATCGCCAGTTCCACCCACTCGTCGGCGGAGTGCGACACCTCCGATCGGCCTGGTCCCCACTTGATCGCGGGCAGGTCGCGCAGGTGGGCCCAGTCGGAGAGCGTGGGCGAGGCGAAGGTCGCAGCCGCAGGCCACGCGGCCTGCGCGGCGGCGAGGATGGCAGCGCCGGGGGGCGTCTCCACCGGCCGGAAACGGTCGGATCGCACGTGTACCTCCGCCGACACCCGCTCGCGCACCAGGGCCACCAGCTCCGCCGGGGTGTACGCCGCCGTGGGACGAATATCCACGGTAAACTTGGCTTCACCGGGGATGACGTTGTGGCGCTCCCCGGCGCTTGCCATCGTGACCGCGAGGGTGCTGCGCCCGGCGAGGGGGTGGATCCGGTCGAGATCGAGGGCGTCGAGGGCCATGATGTCGCGACACATCGCGTAGATCGCGTTGTCGGCAAGCTGGGGACGCGCCGCGTGACCGGCTCGCCCGCGCGCCACGCAGTCGAGCACCAGGAGGCCGTTCTGCGCGGTGGCGATGTCCATGCCGGTCGGTTCGCCGACGATGGCAGCATCGAAGCGCGGCAGGAGAGGGGCCAGCTTCTCGAAGCCCTCGCGACCCACCTCTTCCTCGGCGGCGGCGACGAGCCACAGCGATCCGCGGTGGACGGTGGCCGTCTCGAAGGCGCCCATCATCGCCGCCAGGCAGCCCTTGGCGTCGTTGGCGCCGAGGCCGAACATCCGGCCGTCCTCCACGACCGGCAACCACGGTTCGCGCGTCCACTCCGGCGTGGCGGGAACGGTGTCGTAGTGGCTCAACAGCAGCAGCCGCGGACCGTCGATGCCACTGTCGCGACAGATGGCACGATTGTTACCCTGCGCCACCACCGGGAATCGTCCCGCGTTCCACGCCTCGAACACCGCCACCGCCGGGCCTTCCTCCCGCGAGGGCGAGCGCGCGCGCACCAGCCGCTCGAGGAGCGCCGTGACCAACTACCCGTCCTCGCGCCGCGCCACCAGCATCGTGCCGCAGCCCTCGTTGGTGAAGATCTCGAGCAACAAGGCCTGCGGTCGCGTGCCGTCGACGAGGTGTACCCGCGGCACGCCACCGCGCAGCGCGTCGGTGACCGCCGAGATCTTGGGCAACATGCCGCCGGAGACGGCGCCACCGCGCACCAGCTCGTCGACGGTGCCCAGGTCGCCGTAAGACACCAGCCGGCGTGGGTCGGTGGCGTCTTCGAGCAGGCCGGGGACGGTGGTACACAGGATGAGCTTCTCGGCCTTCATCGCCATCGCCAGTCGCGCGGCGATGGTGTCGGCGTTGGTGTTGAGCAGGCCGCCGCCCTCGTCCATCGTGAGCGAGCAGTACACGGGAACCATGTCGTTGTCGATGAGCAGGCTGGGGAGCGAGGGATCGACGGTGTCGATGTCGCCCACGTGGCCGTAGTCGACGAGGGTCTCGGTGCCGGTGGACGGGTCGCGCACCGTGCGCGGCGGGCGGCGGGTGGCGAGCAGGCTGCGACCGTCGCCGCCGGAGAGACCGACGGCGCGGACACCGTGGGCGGAGAGCGCGCTCACGAGGTCGGAGTTGAGCGCCCCGCGGAAGAGCATCCGCGCCATCTCCAGCGTGCGCGCGTCGGTGACGCGGCGCCCGGCCACCACCTCCCGGGGCACGTCCATCCGGGCGCAGAGGGCGTCGAGCTGTGGGCCTCCGCCGTGGACCAGCGCCACTCGGATGCCGACGTGGTGGAGCAGCGCCACGTCGGCGGCGAGGGCGTCGCGGGCGACCGGGTCGGCCAAAATGGCGCCGGACACCTTGATGACGAAGGTCTTCCCCCGGAAAAGCCGGAGGTACGGGTGGGCATCGCGTAGCGAGAGGAGGCGTTCCATGGCGGGGCCGCGGCTATCATGCTGGCCCGATGTTGCCGCCGAGTGACAACGCTGTCGCCGCGATGCGTTGGCTGTCCACCTGGCGCCGGATGACGATCCTGATCATCGCCCTGGGGCTGGGGGCGCAGACCGTGGCCGCGCCCGGCCA
Organism: Deltaproteobacteria bacterium; assembly: GCA_016875315.1. Taxonomy (GTDB): domain Bacteria; phylum Myxococcota_A; class UBA796; order UBA796; family SXON01; genus SXON01. Next base: position 3,627 of record VGRQ01000059.1, read on the forward strand.
GTTTCCGGTGGCGGAGGGCGCCGCGTGGCTCGTGGGTCTCGGCGCCGTCGACATGGCCGAGACCATGCTGTTGCGCCGCGTGCGGCCGCGGGAGTGGATGGCCGTGGCCCACGTGGCGCTGAACCTCGCGGTGCTGGGTCGCCTGGCCTGGGCCTTCCGCGCGGGCGACCACCCGTCGTTGTTGCTGCTCATCCTCCAGGTCGGCGCGATGAACATCGTGCTGCGTCGCCCGGTGGCCTACGCGGTGACGACGGCGGTCATCGCCCTGTACGCCTTCCTCGTCGCTTTTGCGCCCCGGCTCGTGCCCCTGCCCTCCCCGCTCCCCGGGGAGCAGCTCGGCCGGATGGCGGGTCAGATCACCACGTTCATCGTTGCCTCGGGCGCGGTGGCCTGGTTCGTCACCGAGGTTCAGGTCACGCTTCGCGACCGGGAGGGCCGGCTGCAGAGCGCGCTCGACGAGCACAATTCCAGCGCGCGACTGGCGGCGCTGGGCATCCAGGCCGCTGGCATCGCCCACGAGCTCGGCACGCCGCTCTCCTCGATCGACATGCTCGCCGCCGAGGCCCAGAGTTACCCCGACGACGCCGCCGAGGCCCTCGCCACCCTGCGTGCCCAGATACAACGCTGCCGCGGCATCCTCAACCGGGTGCGCGACCAGAGCGCGCGGACCATCTCGCCGGAAACCGAGGGACTAGGCCTCGCGTTGCGGGAGTGGATCGACGAGTGGGCGGCGGCCGGCCCGGGTCGCGCGCAGATCCAGGTGGAGATCCCGACCGAGGTCGATGCGGCGTTCTGTCGCGGCTCGGCCGACGACTGGCGCAGCGTGATCTGGACGGGACTCGACAACGCCCTGAAAGCCGGCGCCCCCCTGGTGGTGCGAGCGCGGCGAAATGGCGCAGCGGTCGTGGTGGAGCTCGACGACAGCGGCCCGGGCCCATCGCAGGAGATGCAGGCGCGGGCGGGCGAGGCGTTCTTCACCGCATGGCCGGGTGGAGGCGGAAGAGGTCTTGGTCTCTTCGCCGCGCGCACCTTCGCCCGGCGCTGCGGTGGCGACGTGATCTTGCACCGTCGCGAGGGCGGAGGCGGACGCCTCGAAGTGCGTTTTGGTAAGCTCGACGGCAACCCGAGCACGCCATGAACACGGTGTTGGTTGTCGAGGACGACGAGGTTCACCGCGACGCGCTGGCCCGCACGCTGAGGCGCGCCGGCTTCGCGGTGATCACCGCCTCGGGCGTGAGCCAGGCGGAGGGTGCCGTCAAGTCGCGCGCCCCCGACGCGGCGATCATCGACCTTCGCCTCCAGGACGGCGACGGCATCATGGTGGTGAAGATGCTCAACCTGCGCGCGCCCCGGTGCCGCAGCATCGTGCTCACCGGCTACGGCAGCATCCCGGTGGCCGTCGACGCGGTGAAGAACGGTGCCGTCGACGTGCGCGCCAAGCCCACCACGCCGGAAGACATCATCTCGGCGCTGCGCAAGGCGCTGGCGCAGCCGGCCCCGCCCACCGAGCTCGACGAGGTGGAGCGCCAGCACATCATGCGCACGCTGGAAGGCACCGAGGGCAACATCTCCCACGCGGCGCGCCGCCTCGGCCTCCACCGGCGTACCCTGCAACGGAAGCTCCAGCGCCTCGACGGCACCGCGTCGGTGCCCCCGGGCCGCGAGGACGAGGACGACGAGGACTCGGGCGACGAGGTGAGCGCGTAGAGACCGTTAGCCTGGGCCAATGACGCTTGGATTGTGCCTGCTCTTGTCGCCGGCCTGGGCGGACGACTTCGTTACCCGGGTGAACCGGCTGCGCGCGGCGGTGGTGAAGCTCGAGGGCCACGACTGGCTTGGCAAGGGACGCGACGCGCGGTGCTCGGCCTCTTGATCGAGGACGCGATCCCTCCCCGGTGAACCCCGGACTGCCAGCAGGCCCGGCACTAGTCTCCGCCTGCCCGCCGCTGGCCCGGCGTAGCCCGCGTCGTAGGCAAACTCCGTGCCCCCGCGCGTGCGCGCGAGCCGACCGGCGCGCTTGCCCGCCTTGAGGACCTCCGCCTCGTCGATGTGCTTGATCGCCTCGGGGTCGACGTTCACGTCGAATCGCCGCTCGGCGCCTCGTAGCTCACCCCGGTGGCGCCGCTCCTGAGCACCAGCGCCAGCCCGAGCGCCTCGAAGAGATCGAGCAACTTGTCGAGCCGGAGGCTCTCCTTGCCTGCCTCCACCGCGTGCACGAAGCGCGTGGAAACGCCCGCGAGCGCGGCGGCCTGTTCCTGCCGGAGACCCAGTCGTTGGCGCCTCGCCTTCACGGCCTGGGCGATGGTAGATGCACGAGCGTTCATCTGAGCTGCATTGTCGTCGCGCCGCCGGGCGGCGTCAAGGGACAATATGCACGAGCGTGCGTGCTACAACATCCAGCTCAACAACACCGCCGCCTGCACCGGCTCGCGGTTGGCGGCCTGGGGGATCACGCGGGACTTCGGCCCGTCGATCACGCTGTCGCTGACGATCACGTTGCGACGGACGGGCAGGCAGTGGAGGAAGGCGTTGGCGCTCTCCATCTGCGCGTCGCCGATGGTCCAGCCCCGGTGGCCGGCGGCCAGCTCGGCGTGCCGGTCGAAGTCGCGGGCCCCCCAGCCCTTGCCGTAAACCGCGAGCGCGCCGGCGGTGGCCGACATCTGGTCGCGAGTGACGGTCATCTTGGCGCCGGTGTCGTGGCAGAAACTCTGCGCGCGCTCCATCTCCTCGTCGTCGAGGTCGAAGCCCTCGGGGCAGGCCACGTGCAGGTCGGCGCCGCCGAGGATCGCCGCGCGCACCACCGAGAGCGGCACCGCCTGGGGCAGCGGCTTCGGGTGCGGCGCCCAGCTCAGGCACACCTTCTTGCCGCGGTAGTTGCCGCCGCCGAGGTCGGCGAGGGTGAGCATGTCGGCGAGGCCCTGGCAGGGGTGCGCCAGCGCCGACTCCAGGTTGATGAGCGGCGCGCCGGCGTAGCGAGCGAAGGCCCGGATGACCGTCTCGTCGCGCCCGCCGTGCTTGGGGAAGGCGCGCACCGCGAGCACGTCGGCGTACGACGACAACACCGGCGCCGCCTCCTTGACGTGCTCGGCGGCCATGCCGTCCATCACCGTGCCCTCGGCAAACTCCATCTTCCACGTGTCTTGCCCGCCCACGAGGTGGACGAAGTGCGCGCCGAGGCGCCCGGCGGCCACCTCCATCGAGGTGTGGGTGCGCAGCGAGGGGTCGAAGAACAGGCCCGCCACGGCGCGGCCCTGGAGCAGGCGCATGCGGCCGATCTCCAGCCGGTAGGCCCGGTAGATGCGGGCGAGGTCGAGCAGGGCCTGCGTGCCCTCGATGCCGGGCTCGAGCCCGTCGAGGAAGCGGGTGCCGCGCCAGTACTGGCGCACCTTGCTGACGGCGTCGTGGAGGCGGGTCTCGAGGGTAGGGGTCATCCGAGGCTCCGGAGGGTGGCGAGGAGGGCATCGACGGCCTCGAAAGGCACGTTGAGGGGAGGCATGAGCCGCATCACGCGGGGATCGTCGCTGCCGCCGACGATGAAGCCGCGCTGGCGCAGCTCCGCCACCCGGGGCTTGACGGGGGTGTCGTAAACCAGGCCGAGCAGGCCGCCGTGCCCGCGCACCTCGCCGTGGAAACCCTCGCGCACGCGGGCCTCCAGGTCGCGCGCCCGGGTGACCAGCGCCTCGGCGCGCACGATGTGTTGGGTGGCGAGGATGGCGGCGCAGGCGAGGGGACCGGCGCCGAAGGTGGTGCCCTGGTCGCCCGGTTTCACGTGGCGGGCGAGCGCGTCGTCGACGAGTGTCACGCCCACGGGAAAGCCGCCGGCGGCGCTCTTGGCCGAGGTGAGCAGGTCGGCGCGGACGCCGTAGTAGTCGGCGGCGGTGTGGGCGCCGAGGCGTCCCCAGGCCGTCTGTACCTCGTCGAGGATCAACAGCGCGCCCGCGCGATCGCACTCGGCGCGCAGGCCGTGAAGGAACTCGCGCGTGGCGGTGCGCATGCCAGCGAGGGACTGGATGGGCTCGAGGATCACGGCAGCCACGCCATCATCGAGCACAGGCACCTCGCCCCAGGGCACAAAGCGCGTGTGACCGTACTCCGGCAGCGCGTAGCGGCGGTACTTCTCGCTGTGGGTGACCGCCAGCGCGCCGAGCGTCCGCCCGTGGAAACTCCCCTCGAAGGCCACCACCTCGGGGCGTCCGGTGTGGTGGCGCGCGAGCTTCAGCGCCGCCTCGTTGGCCTCGGCGCCCGAGTTGGACAGGAACACGCGCGTGAGGTTGGCCGGGGCGAAGTCGACCAGCGCCTTGCACGCCGCCGACCGGACGGGGCTGTAGACCACGTTGCTGTAGAACACCAGCCGCTCGGCCTGCTCGGCGACGATCTTGCGCCACAGCGGATGGCTGTGCCCCACGAGACACACGGCGTGGCCGCCGTAGAAGTCCCAGTACGGTGTGCCGTCCGCGTCCCAGGCGCGCGAGCCCTCGCCGCGCACCAGGGTGAGCGGTAGCTTGTCGTAGGTCGCGAGCTGGTAGTCGCCCTCGGCGATGCCGCCGGGGACGAGGTCGTCGAGCGAGGGCAGGTCCTGGTCGATCACGGGACAGCTCCCACGTGGCGCAGGCCCTCGTCGTAGGCCCAGCCCATGCAAAGGTTGAGGTTGGCCACTGCCTGCGAGCCCGCGCCGCGGCCGAGGTTGTCGATGGCGCACTGCACCACGGTGACCCCGTCGCCCTCGATCACGCCGATGTCGGCGCGCGGCGTGCCGGCCACGTGGAGGATCTCCGGCGGGCGACGCAGCACGCGGACCAGCGGGTTGCCCGCGTAGAAGGCCTCCCAGGCCGAGGCGGGCACGGCGGGGAGCACGTAGGTGACGAGGATGCCCCGCCGGAACGGCCCCGAGGTGGGGACGAAGTCGAGCTTCACGTTGCCGAGCGCCAGCTCGACCTCGTGTACGTGCTGGTGCGACAAGACCTTGTAGGAGCGCAGGTTCTCCGCCCGCAGCGGATGGTGGGTGGTGTCGCTCGGGGTGGCGCCGCTGCCGGTGCTGCCGGTGACGCCCACCGCCGACACCCGGCCGCTGATCTGTCCCCGGAGGGGCAAGAGCGCCAGCTCGAGTGCCGTGGCGAAGCAGCCGGGGTTGGCCACCCGCTTCTGCCGGATCATCCGCTCCATGCCCAGCTCGGGGAGCCCGTAGGGCCAGGGGCCGTGCGGCCGGGCGAAGCCGTAGTGCTGGGTGTGCAGCGGCTCGGGCAGGCGGTGGTCGCCGGAGAGATCGACCACCACCGCCTCGGCGGGGAGCGAGGGCGCGAGCCTGGCGGCCTCGCCGTGCGGCAGGCAGAGGAAGTACGCGTCGGCCTCGGGGGGCTCGGTGGTGATCGGCACCCGGTGGCCAGCGAACTGGGGCCACACCTCGGGGAGCACCTTGCCCGCGTGTTTCTGCGAGGTGGCGCCCACCACGCGCACGCCGGGGTGCGTCACCAGCCAGCGCAGGGTTTCCGCGCCGGTGTAGCCGGTGGCGCCGACGACGACGGCCCGCAGCTGCTCACGCACCGGGCTGCCCCGGGCGGAGGAGGCTCGCCACGTGCTCGGCCAGTCCATCGCCCTGGGTGCGGGCGTTGATGGCACGGTGCTTGAGCTGGCCTTCCACGAAGGCTCGTCCCACGGCGTTGTCGGTGGCCGGCCCGGAGATGACGGCGATCTTCAGGCCGAGGTCCTCGGTGAAGTGCCAGGCGGCGCCCCAGGCGCCCACCGGGTCGTTCGCGCACATCACGTGGACCGTCGTGAGCGCCATGAGGTCGGCGGCCCGGAGGATCTGCTGCACGCCGTACTCGCCCATGATGCCGTCGCCGAGCTCCACCACGATCACGTCGATGCGCGTGCCGAGCACCGGCTCGTTGAGCGCCTTGATGAGGCCGCGGGCCACCGGGAGCGAGGTCTCCGGCTTGGTAGACACGATGCCGGCGTCGTTGAACGACAAGGCGCGCAGCGCCCCCACGTCTTCCATCTTGAGAGTGTCGCGACGCAGCGATACGCCGGTGAGCTTGGCGGCGCCCACCTTGAAGCCCCGCCGGGTGAGGCCGCGGATGATCTCGCAGGCGGCGTAGGTCTTGCCCGCGTTCATGCAGGTACCCGACACCGCCACGATGGGGACCGACTCGTCGACTCGGTCGGCGGTGGGCAGGGCGTTGGTGCGGATGCTCGCCGGCACGCCGCGGCGCTCGCCGAGGTGCGGGAAGGTGAGGACCTGTCCCAGCACTTCCACGCGGCAGGCGGGGCCCACGTCGGGGTTGAAGCTGGTACACTCGCCGAGCACGCCGCCGAGGTTGAGCAGGTGGATGATGTCGCCCACCGCCACCTTCTCGGGGACGATCCCGGTGTAGCCGTGGAGCGCGCGACGCTCGCCGAGCACGCCGGCGATGATGTCGCCCTCGTTGACCGTGGCCATGCGGCCGTGGATGTCCTCGATCTCGTTGTAGACCGCCTTGCGGTCGAGGGCGCGCACCGCGAGCACCGAGCCCTCCTGCGCCACGACTTGCGACGAGAGCGTCACCTCGCGGGCGAGCCTGCAGTTGCGCGTGGCGCTGGCGATCTTGTTGAGGAGGACCTTCACGCGCGGGCCCGCGCCGCCAGCACGCCCTGGAGCCCATACACCGCGCAGAAGCCGCGCGCGTCGGCGTTGGACCAGAGCGTGTTTTCCTCGCCGTAGCGACCCACCTTCGCGTCGACCAGCGAGTAGGGCGATCGCACGCCGTGGACCTCCACGCGGCCCTGCTCGAGGTGTACGCGCACCTCGCCGGTGACGACGCCCTGGGTGCTGTCGATGAAGGCTTCCATGTCGCGCATCACCGGGTCGAAGTACAGCCCCTCGTGCAGGTAGGCCCCGTACATCGTGCCCAGTTGTTCCTTGTGTACCAGTTGCAGGCGGGTGAGCACGAGCTTCTCCAGCTCGCGATGCGCGTCGATGAGGATGGCAGCGGCGGGGGCCTCGAAGGCGATCCGTCCCTTGATGCCGATGATGGTGTCGCCCAGGTGGAAGCCGCGGCCCACCCCGTGCGCAGCGCCCAGCGTGTTGAGCATCTCCACGGTGGCGAGGCCACCGTCGATCTCGCCGCGGTCGAAGGTCAGGATGATGTCTTCCCCGCCCGGCGGCGCGAGGCTTGGCTTGCAGGTGGTGGGCCAGGCGTGGTCGGGCAGGTATTGCCAGGGATCGTGCGTTTCGCGGCCGCCGATGGTCACGCCCCAGAGGCCCTGGTTGATCGAGTAGTCGCGCCGCTCGGCGCTGATGGGGAAGCCCTCGCTCGCGAGGTAGGCGGCGCTCGTTTCCCGGCTGATGCGCTCGTCGCGGATGGGGGTGAGGATGCGCGCGCCGGGGAGGAGCGTGCGGATCGCCACGTCGAAACGGATCTGGTCGTTGCCGGCGCCGGTGCTGCCGTGGCACACCGCCTCGGCGCCCACCTCGCGCGCCAGCTCGGCCACCACCTGCGCCTGCACCACGCGCTCGGCCCCCACGCACAGCGGGTACACCCCGCCGCGCCGCACGTTGGCCTTCACCAGCCACGCGATGTGCTGCCGGTACACGCGCTCGCGGGCATCGACGAGGCGGAAGTGCTGCGACCCGAGCTCGCTCGCTCGGGTCTCGAGGCGCTCACGCTCGATGTCGTCGAGGCCGCCGGTATCCACGGTGACCGCCACCACGTCGTGGCCTTCCTTGACCAGCCGGCGGAGAAGGTAGGAAGTATCGAGACCGCCGGAGAAGGCGAGGAGCACGCGCATGGGGGCCCGCGGGAAGGGCCGGCGTCTAATCGAAGTCGCGGGCCGTGCCTACCCCGCGCGCAACCCGGCGCGCAGCCAGAGCCGGTCGCGTCCCGGGGCGGGGACGGCGTCGGGGGTGGGCGTGGCGCCGCGAACAAGGCGAGTCGCGACATAGGCTACGCTAACGATGCCCACCGATCGCTCCACCGCCGTGGGTTCGCCGAGGTGGGCCACGGCGTCGACGAGGTCGCTGGGCACGCCCCAGGTGCCGAGCAGGTAGCCCGCGAGGTGATCGGCAAGACGCTCGTCTTCGCGGCTGGGCGGCACCTGGCTGAGCATCGTGGCCAGGCGACGCGGCGCCACCAGCCCGAGCAAGATCGGGCCGAGATCGGCGAGGAGCGCGGGGGTGACGGCGTCGCCAGGCAGGTCGAGGTCGGCGGCGAGCTGTGCCGCGATGCGGGCCGCGCGGGCGGATCGGCGCGACACCTCGGCGGCGTCGAGGCCGGCCACCGGGGCGGCGTGTCCCGACCACTCCCCGATCTCGGCCGCGAGCACTACCCGCGAGAGCGCGCGGAGCCCGAGCCGGCAGGCCGCGAGGTGGATGGAGCGAATCTCGGCCTGGCCCCGGTAGTAGGCGCTGTTCACCACCTGGAGCACCTTGGCGGCGGTGCCTGGGTCGCGCTCGATCACCCGAGCCACCGTTTCCAGGGGCACGTCGTCGTCGCGGAGCAGCCCTGCCAGCTGTGCCGAGGTTTGCGGCATCGCCGGGAGCGAGTCGATCGCGCCCACCAGCCGGGCTAGCTCGGGCCCGTCTAGCAGCGCGCGGGCTCGCTGGAGGCCGATCACCAGTTCGTGCACCTCCCGTGGGCTGGGTCGCGACGCGAGCAGCTGGTGGGCCGAGCGGAGCGACGACACCGAGGGCGCCGACAGCGGCGGGAGCACCGCCACGCGCGCGGCGCCCGGCCAGTTTGCGCGCACCTGGTCAAGCAGCCACGCCCCGGGGGTGGCGGCATCGATCACCAGGTCGAAGGGGTCGCGCGCGAGGCGGGCGATCCCCTCCTCGGGCGTGGGGGCACGCACGAGTTCCACCCCCATCGGCACCGGGAGGGCGTGTACCGAGGCCGCGATCTCCGGGGCCTCCCCGACGAGAAGCACCTGCATGGCCGGGGGATCGGATTTCCAGCCCCGATCGCTGAGGGCATATGATGCGGGGGTGACCGGCCTCCGCGCGGCGCTCCGCGATTTCGACCTGCGCTTCGCCGCCTGCTGGTGGGTGGTGGTGCTGTGGTGGTCGGGAAGCAAGGCCCCGGCGGGCTACCTGCTGTCCTTCGACGACGTGTGGCGCCTCATCCACGCGCACGAGTCGAGCCACGGGGCGCTGGCGCCCTCCGAGGTGTGGCCCCCCCTGCAGTTCTGGGTGCTCGGCGTTGCCTTGCGGATCTGGGCCGACGCCGCAGTAGTGCCTCGACTGGTGGGCCTCCTCGTCACGGCGGCCACGCTGGTGCAGGTGGGCCGCATGGCGGGCGAGATGGGGCTCGGTCGTCTTGGTCGTGTCGCGACAATGCTGTCATTTGGGACGCTCCCCTACGTGGTGTGGCTGGCACCCTCGGCGCTCGTGGAGCCCTGGACCCTGCTTGCCGGTACCTATGCCCTGCGCCGCGTGCGCCGCTGGTGGGTGGAGGACGATAGTGCCGCCTTGCGACCGGCCTTCATCGCGCTCGGCCTCGGCGCGATGACCCGCTACGAGGCCTGGGGCTGGATCGGGCTCCTGGCTGTCACCTGTCTCGCCGCGCGGGATCGTGGTCGCGACGTCAGCGCCGCCTGGCGTCCCCTCGCCCTGGCGCTCGCTTTCCCGGCGCTCTGGTGCGTCGCCCAGCTCGCATGGACGGGGAACCCGTTCAACTTCGGGATCTTCGCGCACGAGTTCCTCGTCCAGGACAACCCCGATCTCACCGCGCTCGGTCGCGCCGAGGATGGCCTCGCCGCCCTGTGGGAGGTGGTGCTCCCCGTGGGCCTCGGCGGGCTCGGCGGCCTGCTCGTGGCAGGACCGCTGCGCGGGCTCGGCGTGGTGATCGTGGCGGCGCTCGCGGCCACGGCCCTCCAGGTGACCGCGCACACCCTGGGCTTCGCGGGCCTGCACAACGTGTGGAGGCACTACCTGCCGCTGGCGATCCCGGTGGCGATCGGGGTGGGCGCGCTGGTGGACCGCCTCGCCACGCTGGGGCGTCCCGTGGCCTACCTCGGCCTCGCCCTGGTGCTCCAGGGCGAGCTGATGCTGCTCGAGTGGCCGCCGGTGGCCTACGAGGACGACCTTGCTCGTGTCGCGACACGATTGCGATCACTTCGCGCCCGCACAGGTGGCACCGTGCTGATCGAGGCCATCGGCTACGAGACGCGCGTGCTCCAGGTCCTGCTCGGCGACATGGACGACGCGCGCTTCGACCGGCTCGTCACGCTGGTGCCTCTCGACCGCCCGATGACCGCCGAGGAGAAGGCATCGAACACCTCGCTCTTCGACCGCCCGTTCACCGAGGTGGAGGGGACGGTGCGCCGCGAGGGGGTGAAGTGGATCGCGGTGTACACCGAGAGCGCACTGTCCAAGGCCAAGAGCGTGGGCACGGTGGTGTACGCCGAGCCGGAGCACCGCGTGGGCGAGTGGAAGCCGGAGGCCGACGCCGACGAGGGCTACGAGCGCCCCGAGGGTCGCTGGGTGATCGTGCGCGTGGGCGCGGCGAAGTAGGAGGGGCGATGGACTTCGCCGCGCGGTTGCGCCGCCACGACGGTGACGACACCGTCTCCCGGCTCGTGGCGCGGGTGATCGCCTGGGCCCCCGGGGCGCCCGAGCTGCCCGCGTGGACCGACATCGGCGCCGAGGCCGCGACGCGGGCGGCGTCACGCGAGGGTCGCCGCGTGTTGTGGGTGCTCGACGCGCTCGACGAGGGCGAGGATGTCCTGTCGATCGCCAGCGGCTTCGGGACGGCGCTCCGGCTGGCGCTGGGCAGGGGGCCGGACGGCCAGCGTGGGGGCCTCGCGGCGATGGAGGCGCGGCAGTGGGGCGACGCGACGGAGAAGCTGCTTGGCGTCTCGCTGGCGTTGGCGCTGTGTTTCCCGGGGCCGCCGGAGGCGCGGCTGGCGGCTCTCCGGGCACTGCCGGCGGGGCGGCCCTG
>VGRQ01000060.1 GCA_016875315.1 Deltaproteobacteria bacterium
CTCCGCCGCGTGGGCGCCATGCTCCGGCGGCTGGGGCAGTAGCTGGCCGGGCCGGCGGCGCCGCGCCCGCCCGCGCGGCGCCTCCGCTGAACTGTCAACACCCTCTGAACGATCATCCTTGTCAGTTCGTCTATCCGGCCCGCGCGCTGGTCTCGCGGTCGCTCCTTGCCGCAGCTGCACTGCGCGCCCGCTCGGTTGGCCGACTGGGTACGGGGGAAGGGCGCCGCAAGTCGAGCGACACTCGAAGGCCCCAGGAGGCCCGGTCGCAGCGGGGTCGATGCAACGTGATCGAGGTGACCGGCTCCTCGCTGCGAGACCACGGGGTGGCGCCCCTGGTGAGCCGTGTCGCGAAGCGAAGCGTAGCCGACGCGGTCACCAGGGGTGACAGGACCCCGCGGCCGAAGGCCATGCACGAGACTGCCGGTCACCGGACGATCACGGGGATCGGGGGCCACCCGTGTCGCGACATAGGGTCGAAGAGGCCGTCCCAAGGTGAACCCGTCGGCCGTCCCGAGTCGCTCGACGAGAATCCGTCCCCAGCCGCTGGCACGGTGGTTGCACCGGTAGAGCTCGTGCCCGTCCTCGCCGCCCTTCCTGCCCATCGCCTCGGTGGCACCGCCCAGCTCTTGGCGCCGTGCCCCACTTCGCGACTCGGCAAGTTCTAACTGCAAGAGGCCTGCGGTTCGGACTCGCCAAGTTGCCGGCGAGGCGGGCACCCCCTTGGGTGCGTTGGCACACCCCGCGTGCGCCCTCGCGCCCTGGTACACTCCGCCCATGTTTCTCGCGCTCTTGTTCCTCGCCTGCCCGGAATCACCCAGCGACACCGCCAAGGAAGGCGACACCGCCGAGGTGACTGACGCCGACGGCGACGGCTTCAGCACCACCGAGGGCGACTGCGACGACGGCGACGAGAGCGTCAGCCCCGTCGCCATGGAGTCGTGCGACGGTCGCGACAACGACTGCGACGGAGCGATCGACGAGGACCTCGCCGGCACCTACTACCAGGACCGCGATGGCGACGGTTTCGGCGACCCCGGCACCGCCCAGCTCGGCTGCGAGGGCGAGGGCGTGCAGAACGGCGACGACTGCGACGACCAGGACGCCGCCGTCTACCCGGGCGCCGTCGAGGTGTGCGACGGGCTCGACCAGGACTGCGACGGCGAGCCCGACAACGGCGCGACCACCAGCTTCTACGCCGACGCCGACGGCGACGACTACGGCGATCCCGGCGCGCCAGTCGAGGCCTGCGAGCAGCTCGCGGGGCTGGTGACCGACGACACCGACTGCGACGACAGCACCGCGGCCAGCTTCCCCGGCAACCCCGAGACCTGCGACGAGCGCGACAACGACTGCGACGGCGCCGTGGACGAGGAGGTCCAGTCCACCTTCTTCGAAGACCGCGACGGCGACGGTTACGGTCGCGACGACGAGACCACCGAGGCCTGCGCCGAGCCCACCGGCTACGCGAGCTACGGCGGAGATTGCGACGACGACGACTCGGCCTACAACCCCGGCGCCGACGAGTCGGACTGCAGCGACCCCGAGGACTACAACTGCGACGGCAGCACCGGCTTCTCCGACCTCGACGGCGACGGCTTTGCCGCCTGCGAGGAGTGCGACGACGGCGACGAGGCGATCTTCCCCGGCGCCGACGAGCTGTGCAACGACCTCGACGACAACTGCGACGGCGACATCGACGAGGAGGCCGCCACCGACGCGCGCACGTGGTACCTCGACTACGACGGCGACGGCTACGGCAGCACGCGCCTCAGCGAGGTCGCTTGCGACGCGCCCGCCGACTACGTTGCCAGCGCCAGCGACTGCGACGACACCGACCCGAGCGTGTCGCCCGCCGCCACCGAGTACTGCAACGGTGCCGACGACGACTGCGATGGCAGCACTGACGAGGACTCCGCCGCCGACGCCACCACATGGTACGTCGACTACGATGGTGACGGCTACGGCGCGACCAAGTTCACCGACGTCGCTTGCGACGCGCCCACCGACTTCGTCGCGAACGCCAGCGATTGCGACGACACCGAGGCGAGCGTCTACCCCGGCGCGCCCGAGGACTGCGACGACGTCGACAACGACTGCGACGGCGACATCGACGAGGACACCGCCGCCACCACCTGGTACATCGACTACGACGGCGACGGCTACGGCAGCGCCCGCTACACGGTGAGCGCCTGCGAACAGCCCGCCAACTACGTCGACAACGACGACGACTGCGACGACGCCGACAGCGCGAGCTACCCGGGGGCCACCGACGGCTGCGACGACGCCGACAACGACTGCGACGGCGCCACCGACGAGGACGCCACCTTCTACACCTGGTACCTCGACGCAGACGGCGACGGCTACGGCGACCCCTCGGCGCTCACCGACGCCTGCGACACCCCCGCGAACTACACGTCCGACGCCACCGACTGCGACGACGGCGATGCCACCGTGAATCCCGGCGCCACGGAAACCTGCGACGGCGTCGACAACGACTGCGACGGCACCACCGACGAGACGGGCTCGGCCACGACCTACTACGCCGACAGCGACGGCGACGGCTACGGCAGCAGCGTCAGCACCAGCGTGTCGACCTGCTCGCCGCCCAGCGGCTACACCTCCGTGACCGGCGACTGCGACGACGGCGACGCGAGCGCGTCACCGGCCGGCACGGAAACGTGCGACGCGGTGGACAACGACTGCGACGGCACCGTCGACAGCGCAGCAGCTTGCGGTTGCGACGTCGAGACCAACTCCAGCAACGGCCACACCTACCTCTTCTGCGACACGTCGGCCTACTGGAGCACCGCGCAGAGCAACTGCGCCTCGGTGGGCTACCACCTCGTGACCATGAACGACTCGACCGAGAACAGCTGGGTCACCAGCTACACCAACACCTACGTCAGCAGCGACCCGTGGATCGGCTTCAACGACCGTTCCTCCGAGGGAAGCTGGGGGTGGGAGACGGGCGAGAGCGTGACCTACACCAACTGGGGGAGCGGCGAGCCCAACAACTCCGGCGACGAGGACTGCGCCCACCTCTACGACAGCGGCGTCTGGAACGACCACCGCTGCGAGAGCTACGCGCCCGGCTACATCTGCGAGAGTTACTGAACTTCCTCGACGCTGGCGGCGAGCGCGTCGTCGAAGTTGATGCGCAGCCGGATGAGCGGATTGAAGATGGCGCGGCGACGCTCGATGGTGACGATGCCGTCGGGGCCGACCACCGCCCCTTTCACCTTGACCCCGTCGAAGGTGTGCTCGGTGACACGCTCGTAGATCACCGGCGTGCTCCCCTCCTCGGGAAGGTCTTCGGTGTCGGGGGACTGGGCCAGGGCAAGCGAAGCGAGAATCAACATGGGGAACCTCCCGCCGCGCTCTGACAAGCGCCACCGGCGGCGGTTCCCAGCGTTCAGCCGCCCAGGAGCTCGCGCGCCACCGCCACGACGTTGGGCACGTTCATGCCGAGCTTCTCCGACACCGTCTTCCCCGGGGCCGAGGCGCCGAAGCGGTCGATGCCCACGTGGGCGCTCGCGTAGCGCTGCCAGCCCATGGTGGCGCCGGCCTCGATCGACACGCGGGGCGCCGCGCCCAGCACGGCCTCGCGGTACTCGCGGGGCTGCGCGTCGAATACCTGCGTGCAGGCCATGTTCACCACGCGGGCGCCGATGCCCTCGGCGGCGAGCAGCTCGGCCGCCGCGAGCGCGAGGTGTACTTCCGAGCCCGTGGCCACGAGGGTCACCCTGGCGCCGTCGGCCTCGCGGAGCACGTAGGCGCCCCGGCGGATGTTCGCCGCCGCGGGATAGTGACCGCGGTCGAGCGTGGCGAGGTTCTGGCGAGTGAGCGCCAGCGCCACCGGCCCGTCGCGACGCTCCAGCGCCATCGCCCAGGCCACGTTCGCCTCGGCCGCGTCGGCCGGGCGGATGAGCCAGCTATTGGGCACCAGCCGGATGGCCTGGAGGGTTTCCGTGGGCTGGTGGGTGGGACCATCTTCGCCCACCCACACGCTGTCGTGCGTGTAGACGTACACCACCGGCTGGTGCATCAGGGCGCTGAGGCGGAAGCTCGGCCGGTGGTAGTCGTGGAAGATGAGGAAGGTGGCGCAGTAGGGCCGCACGCCGCCGTGCAAGGAGAGGCCATTGCACACCGCCGCCATGGCGTGCTCTCGGATGCCGAAGTTGATGTTTCTACCCGCGTAGTTCTCCCGGGTGATGCCCGGGCTGCCCTTGACGTGGGTCAGGTTCGACTCGGCGAGGTCGGCGCTGCCACCGAGCACCGTGGGACAGGCTGCCGCGATGGCCTGGATCGCCATCTCGCTGGCCTTGCGCGTGGCGATGCCGGGACCGGGGGCATGCACCGGCCAGCTCACCGCCGCGGTGTCGACAATCCCCGAGAGCGCCGCCTCGAACGCTGCACGTTGCTCGCTGTGTGCCACGCGGCGCTGCCACGCGGCGCGCAGGGTGCCTCGCTCGGCGTCGCGCGCGCGGAAGAAGTCGAGCGCGGCCTGGGGCACGGCAAAGCTCTGCTCGGGATCGAGACCGAGTCGCGCCTTGGTGAGCTTCACCTCGTCGACGCCGAGGGGCGCGCCGTGGGCCGCCGACTTGCCCTCCTTGTTGGGCGAGCCGAAGCCGATGCGCGTGCGGGCGCACACCAGGGAGGGACGATCCGTCACGTCGCGGGCGGCGGCGAGGGCGGCGGCGATCGCCGCCTGGTCGTGGCCGTCGACCCGCGCCACGTGCCAGCCCATGGCCTCGAACTTGCGGGGAACGTCCTCGGAGAAGGCGATCGAGGTGCTGCCGTCGATGGTGATGCCGTTGTCGTCCCACACCACCACGAGGCGGCCGAGGCCGAGGTGACCGGCGAGCGAGGCCGCCTCCGAGGCGATGCCCTCCATCAGGTCGCCGTCGCCGCACATCGCCCAGGTGAAGTGGTTGACGAGCCCCTCGCCAAAGCGGGCGCGCAGGTGGGCCTCGGCGAGCGCCATGCCCACGGCCATCGCGATGCCTTGCCCCAGCGGGCCGGTGGTACACTCGATGCCCGGCGCCTCGCCGAACTCGGGGTGACCGGCGGTCTTGGAGCCCCACTGCCGAAAGTTCCGCAGGTCGTCCAGGGTGAGCGACTGCCCGGTGAGGTGGAGCATCGCGTACAGGAGCATCGACCCGTGGCCGCCGGAGAGCACGAAGCGGTCGCGATCGGGCCAGCTCGGGTCGGCCGGGTCGTAGTTGACGAACCGGCTCCACAGCACCGTCGCGACGTCGGCCATGCCGAGCGGCATGCCCGGGTGACCGGAATTGGCGGCCTGCACCGCGTCGATGGCGAGGCCGCGAATGGTGTTGGCGGCGAGCGTCGAGGAGTCCGACATGGGATACCCGGGGAGGGCCGGGCGACTAACTCGCCACCCCTTGTCCAGCCCCGTGCGCGGTAGGATTGCGAGATGCCCACCAAGCCCAGGCCGGCCGCGCTCCGCCTCAATCGTTCGGCGGCCCCGCCGCGCCTGCGCACGCGAGGGGCCTGGGCGCAGCTCCGGGGTCTCGACAGCCAGGAGCGGGCGCGGCTCGTCGATCTGTCGTCGCCGAAGCCATTTGCGGCCGGCGACCTGATCATCCACCCTAACGACGCCCCGGAGGCGATGAGCCTTTACTGGGTGGAGTCGGGCGAGGTGGCGGTGTGCGATCTGCTGCGCAGCGGCTTCCTCGGCATGCCGGTGTACCTGCCCGAGGGCGCGGTGATTGGCGAGGCGGTGCTCGCGCCGGAGGTGGCGCCGCGCGTGGAGGTGCGCGCCGCGACGGCCGTGACGGTGCGCGAGCTGACCCGGGACAGGATCGCCGCCGCCGCCGAGGCCGTCCCCGAGCTCGCCACCGCCTGCCGCGAACTGGCGCGCTTGCGTCGTCACCGCGTCGAGATGGTGCGTTCGCTCCGGCACCTGCCATTGCTCGCGCAGGGGAGCATCTCGGCGCTCCTGCCCCTGGCCACCCACACGCAGCTGCGCACGCTCTCGGCAGGGCAAAAGGTCTTCGACCAGGGCAGCCCCACCGACGGCATCTACTTCGTGGCCAAGGGGCGCATCGATCTCACCGAGGGCCGGGAACGCCGCCGCGTGGCGGCCCGCGGGCCCGGCCAGTTCTTCGGCAACCTCGGCCTCGTCGGCGGCGGGAAGGAGATCTACGGCGCCCACGCCGCCACCCCCTCCGAGGTGCTGAAGATCCCGACCGACGCGCTCATGCAGCGCCTGGCCGTGTCGGCCGGGTTCCGGCGCGCTGCCGGGGGCATGGGCATCACGACGGCCGCCGGGGAGACCATCCTCGCCAACGAGTACACCCAGGTGGTTGCCTTCCGCTCACACCGCGAAGTCAACGAGCGAACCGCCCTCTTGCTCCTCGGCAAGTTCCTCTCCACGCACTACCACGACGACGTGGTCGTCGTGGAGATCGACCCCTCCGCGCCGCCGGACCCGCCCGTGCGCGCCCCCGACGACGCCGGGACCTTCCAGCACATCAAGCTGCCGCTCACTCCCGACGACCGGGGCCTCGCGCTCTTGCGACGGTTGACCAACCGGCTCCACGGCTACGAGTACTGCCTGCTCGTGCTGCCGCGCTCCGAGCCCGCCTGGCTGCACAACCTGCAGCCGGCGATCTCCCGCGTGCTCTACCTCACGCCCGACACCCTCGGCACCCCCCCGCGGGAGCTCCAGGACTGCCGCGTCACCTGGTGCGCCGACCTGCGGCGCGACGGCCGCGAGACCGGCCCGTCCGACCGTCCCGGGGTGGTACGCCTCGACCTCGACTTCTGCGACGGCCTTCCCGCGCGCTGCGAGCTCGACGACCTCGACGAGGCCCAGCGAGCCACGATCGGCCGCTGGGCGCGGGCCACCTCCGAGCGCCGCATCGGCCTCGGCCTCGGGGGCGGCGGCGCCTGGGGCTATGCACACATTCCTCTCCTGCGACGCATCCACGCGGCCGGGATCCCCATCGACCTCGTGGCGGGCGCCAGTTTCGGCGCGCTGGCCGGCGCCTTCTGGTGCGCCGAGGGGGAGCGCGGGCTGGAGAAGCTGGTGGCGCTGGGCCCGAGGGTGAGCCGCACCGCCGGCCTGAGCATGCTGTCCAGCAGCGCGATGGCCAACTTCGTCAACACCTCGCTCAACTACGTGCAGATGGCGAAGTTGCCGACGCCCTTCTTCGCCGTTGCCACCGACGTGAGCAGCTGTCGCCAGGCGATCATCTCCGCCGGCAGCATCGGCGAGGCGGTGCGGGCCTCGAGCGCCTTTCCCGGCATCACCACGCCGGTGCTCGGCGAGAACTTCCGCCACGTCGACGGCGGCATCATCCAGAACGTGCCCGTCGACGCGCTGATCGTCCAGCGGGCCGACCTCGTGATCGCGAGCAACATCGTGGCGCGTCCCGCCGTGGATCCTGTCGAGGGCCGCACCGCGCGGGCGGCGCGCTTGGCGACGCGTCACCTTCCCTCCGCCATCCGCCAGTTCCTCCGCGAGTTCAACCCCATCGGCCGCGTCCGCGACCTCGACCGATCCTCGATGATCATGATGCACACCGCCGGCGACACCGGGTCGTGGTCGGCCGACCTGCACTTCGAGAGCGTGCCCTCCAAGTTCGGAATGGGCGACTTCAGCCACGGTGCCGCGATCGCCGACGAGAACGACGCCGTCGCCCAGCAGTTCGTCGGGGAGCTACAGCACCGCTGGAACGAGCTCGTCCAGGGACGCGGCGGCTCGCGCTGATCGGTGCCTAGCCTGGGGATGGGCGTGTTAGCCGCGCGCCCCCCGGAGCACTCCATGGCCGACACCGGCATCACCCCGCGCGAGCGCGACTATTCCCAGTGGTACCTCGACGTGATCGCCCAGGGCGACCTCGCGGACTACTCTCCGGTGAAGGGCTGCATGGTCATCCGCCCCCACGGCTACGCGGTGTGGGACACGATGCGCAACGAGCTCGACGCGCGCTTCCGCGCCACCGGGCACGTCAACGCCTACTTCCCGCTGTTCATCCCGGTCTCCTTCCTGTCGAAGGAGGCCGAGCACGTCGAGGGCTTCGCCAAGGAGTGCGCGGTGGTCACCCACCACCGGCTGCGCGCAGCGGCCGGGGGCGGTGTCGAGCCCGACCCGGCCTCCAAGCTGGAGGAGCCGCTGGTGGTCCGCCCGACCTCGGAAACCATCATCTGGCACATGTACGGCAAGTGGATCCAGTCGCACCGCGACCTGCCCATCCTCATCAACCAGTGGGCCAACGTGGTGCGCTGGGAGATGAAGACGAGGCTCTTCCTCCGCACCACGGAGTTCCTCTGGCAGGAGGGACACACCGCGCACGCCACGGCCGACGAGGCCGTGGCCGAGACGCGCCAGATGCTCGAGGTCTACGCCGACTTCGCGGAGAAGGTGCTCGCGGTCCCGGTGATCCGCGGCGTGAAGAGCACCTCGGAGCGCTTCGCCGGCGCCATCGACACCTACTGCATCGAGGCGATGATGCAGAACGGCTGGGCGCTCCAGGCGGGCACCTCGCACTTCCTCGGGCAGAACTTCGCCAAGGCCTTCGACGTCACCTTCCAGACCGAGGCCGGCAGTCGCGACTACGTGTGGGCCACCTCCTGGGGCGTGTCCACGCGGCTGGTGGGCGCGGTGATCATGTCGCACAGCGACGACACCGGCCTGGTGCTGCCGCCGTCGCTGGCGCCGGTGCAGGTGGTCGTCACCCCGATCTGGCGCGGCGACGCCGAGAAGGCCGCCGTGCTCGCCTTCGCCGAGCGAGTCGACAAGCTGCTCTGCGGCCAGGTGCGCGTGAAGCTCGATGCCCGCGACAGCATGAAGCCGGGCGCCAAGTATTTCGAGTGGGAGCGCAAGGGCGTGCCCCTGCGCCTGGAGATCGGACCGCGCGACGTGGCCAACAACAGCGTCTTCGCCGCGCCGCGGACCGGGGGCGGCAAGTTCGCCATCCCGGTGGACGATCAGCTCGTCGCCGTGGTGAAAGCCAAGCTCGACGACATCCAGGCCACCCTCTACAACCGCGCCGCCGAGCGACTCGCCGCGCGGACCGTGAGCGTCTCGTCTTACGACGAGCTCAAGGCGCGCATCGAGGAGGGCCTGTTCCTCCGCGTGAACTGGTGCGACGACGCTGGCAACGAGGCGCGGATCAAGGAGGAGACCAAGGCGACCATCCGCTGCTACCCGCTCGACGGGCAGTCGCCGGATGGCCC
The DNA here is from genome assembly GCA_016875315.1 of Deltaproteobacteria bacterium. Taxonomy (GTDB): domain Bacteria; phylum Myxococcota_A; class UBA796; order UBA796; family SXON01; genus SXON01. The sequence goes on from VGRQ01000060.1 coordinate 9,205, forward strand.
GTGTTTCTACTCGGGACGCCCGGCCACGCACGTCGCGATCTTCGCAAGGGCGTACTGATCCGGCGCGTTAGGGCAAGGGCGCGATGAGCGCCCACATCTCCGTTCGCGACCTGCCGCGCGTGCGCGACGTCGCGCTCACGATGGCCTCGCACGGCTTCGGCGAGCTGGCGCGCATCGTCGGCATCGACACCGCCACCTCGGCGAGCGACAAGCCCTTCGCGATGCGGGTGCGCCTGGCGCTGGCCGACCTCGGGACCACCTACATCAAGCTCGGGCAGGTGCTGTCGGTGCGGCCCGACATCCTCCCGAAGACCCTGCTCGATGAGCTCGCCACCCTCCAGGACAACGCCCCCAGCGTACCTTTCGAGCAGGTGAAGGCCACCCTGGAAACGGAGCTGGGTCGCCCGCTGGAGGAGGTCTTCAAGAGCTTCGACCCCGTCCCCCTGGCGAGCGCGAGCATCGCGCAGGTCCACGGCGCCATGCTGGCCGACGGCACCGAGGTGGCGGTCAAGGTCCAGCGTCCCGGCATCGAGGCCACGCTGCAGTCCGACCTCCACATCCTCTACACCCTCGCCCGCCTCATCGAGGGGCAGGTGCAGGTGCCGGGCCTCTACACGCCGGTGGAGATCGTCCAGGAATTCGAGCAGGCCATCGCCACCGAGCTCGACTTCCTCCAGGAGGCGCGCGCCGCCGTGCGTTTCCGCGCCAACCACGAGGGCATCACCGGCGTCACCATCCCGCTCATCCACCGCGAGTTCTGCACCCGCCGGGTGCTGGTGATGGAGCGCATTCACGGCCGCAAGCTCAACGACGTGGAGTCAGGGAGCGCCGAGGGGCGCGAGGCGATGCGGAAGTTCATCGAGAGCTGGTACTTCCAGCTCTTCGAACACGGTTTCTTCCACGGCGATCCCCACCCGGGCAACATCATGGTGCTGGGCACGGGTCACATCTGCTTCCTCGACTTCGGCCTCACCGGCACCCTCACCGGCGAGATGCAAGACGTGATGACCAACATCTTCGCCGGGCTCGTGTTCCGCGATGCCGAGATGGTGGCGATGGCGGTGTACCGGGCGGGCGCCACCGCCGACCGCGTCGACCTCAAGGCCTTCCGCGGGGAGATCGAGCGACTGATGGCGAAGTACCACGGGTCTTCGCTGAGCGACCTCAGCACCCGAGGCTCGCTCACCGAGTTCATCGAGGTGGCCACGCGCTACCGCATCCAGCTCCCCCGCGAGTTCGCCGTGGTGGCGCGCGCGGGCTCGATCGTCGACGGCATCGCCAAGCGACTCTTGCCGAGCGACGACATCGTCGAGGAGGTGCGGCCCTGGGCGCAGCGGCTGGTGCAGCGGCGGTTCGGTCCCGAGCGCGTGAGCGCCGACGCGATCCGCGTGTTCCAGCAAGCACAGGCCGCGTTCCGCGACCTGCCAACCCAGGCCAACCAGTTGCTGCTCGACCTCGAGCGCGGCCGGGTGTCGGTCACCGCGCGCGACCCCGACTCAGAGGCCCTGCGCCTCGAGATCCGCCACGCGGCGGTGCGAATCTCGCTCGCGCTCTGCGCCCTCGCGCTTTCCGTGAGCGGCACGATGATGGTGGCCACCTGGGCGCCCGAGCCCTTCGGCGTGCCCATCTGGCCCTTCTTCGGATTCCTCACAAACCTCGTTGCGCTCGGCATGTTCTTCGGCCTGGTGATGCACTGGCTCTTCGCCGCCCGCATCCACCCGCGGGAGTGGTGGCGTCGCCTCGGCGCCGTTTTCCGCTTCTTCTTCGGCGGGCGCAGCACCTAGCCGCATTGTCCGCACCCCCCCCGCCGTGGTAGCGTCAAGAGGCAGAGCAATGGGAGTCATTGCGTGACCGGATCGCAGCAGCAGCTTCGACAGGGCGATGTCGTCGCGAAGAAGTACGAGATCGACGCGGTCGTCGGGCAGGGCCCCATCGGCACCACCTACACGGCCCGCGCCCTGGCCAACGGCAAGAAGGTTGCCCTGAAGGTCATCAATGGCGCGAGCATCGGCGTGGCCGCCGCCCAGGGCGTGGTGAGCCGCATCCAGGCCGCTCGCGCCGACGCGCTGGTGCCGGTGATCGACTTCGGCGAGCACAACGGGCAGCTCTACGTGGCGTCCGAACTCTTCGAGGGCGACACGCTCCGTCGCCTGATGGACAGCTACGCCGGCGAGCGCAAGTCGTTCAACCTGCAGGAGGCCTGCCAGATCGTCGTGCGCGTGCTCGAGGCCGTCGAGGCCGCCCACGCGGCAGGGCTGGTGCATCGCCACGTCAAGCCGGCCAACGTCCTGGTCCAGAGCCGCGCCGTGGGGCCGGGCGTGGGCAAGACGGTCCGCACGATCAAGCTCAACTCGCTGGGATTCTCCGAGCTCATCCAGCCGGGCACCCTCGAGGAGAAGCTCGCCGACGGCACCGACCGCAAGTACATGGCGCCGGAGTTGAGCAGCCCCACCACCGGGGGCACCATCCAGAGCGACATCTACTCGGTGGGCGTCATCTTCTACGAGCTGCTCTGCGGGCAAACGCCGATGGGCACCTACCTGTCGCCCACTCAGATCCGCGAGGAGCTGCCCAAGCACGTCGACGACATCGTCGACATCGCGCTCGCGGGCCAGGCGGAAGACCGCTACCCCTCGGCGCGCGACATGATGAACGACATCCAGCGCGCCTTCACCGACGACGACAAGCCGGTGTCGAAGATGAGCACGCGCACCATCGCGATGGTGGTCGGCGGCAGCGTGCTCGTCCTGCTCGCGGTGGGCGGCTTCCTCGCGATGAACGACCCCTCGGAGAAGGCGGCCCGCGCCGACCAGGCACAGCGGGCGCGCATCATCAAGGAAAACCCCATCGACGCCGCCCTGCAGAAGTCGAAGGCCGAGGGGCACACCAACATGGTGTACATCCCCGAGGGCACCTTCATCCGCGGGCGGATGCGATCCGAGGCGCCGAGCCTCGTCCAGGCCACCGAGCCAGAGGCGCAGGAAGAGAAGGTGCCGGGCTTCTACATCGACATGTTCGAGTGGCCCAACGAGCTGGGGGGCAACCCGCCCATCCGCGTCAAGCACGACGACGCCGCCGCGCTCTGTGCCAGCCGCGGCAAGCGGCTCTGCAGCGCGGTGGAGTGGGAGCGCGCCTGCAAGGGGCCGGAGATGAACATCTACGGCTACGGCAACACCTACTCCGCCGAGACCTGTGGAGCGAAGCCCGGGGGCGACGTGAACAACGACGGCCTCCTCGACCGCGCGTCGGGGTCGCTCGCGGGCTGCAAGTCTGGCTGGGGGGTCTACGACATGTCGGGCGGGGCCTACGAGTGGACCGATACCGCGGGCCGGAACCCGAAGTTCCGCTTGCTCAAGGGCGGGAAGCTCAACCAGACGCCCGAGGCCGCCAACCGTTGTGCCTTCGCGCTCGAGCAGAACCCCACGCTCTCCGACGCCTCCATCTCATTCCGTTGCTGCATGGACGACGGCGCCCCGCCGCCTGTCACCCCAGCCGCCGAGGCCCCGGTCGCACCCGCCGACGGCTCAACCCCGCAGTAGCGGGTCGCTCCGCGGCGCGAGGTCGTCCCAGCCGTGGTGCTGGGGGTACTCGCGCCACGGTCCCTCGCAGCGAGAGGCCCACGTGCACAGCGCGCAGCGTGGCCCCTTCGCCTTGCCCTCGCCCACGCGCGCCGCGCCGTAGTCCGGCACCACGCGTCCCACGTCCTCGATGCGGGTGGGCGGGATGTAGGCCTCGGCCACCTGGGCCTCCAAACCGTGCATCAGGCAAGGCGGCATCGCCTCGGCCATCACGCGAATACCCGCCTTGATCCCTGGACGAAGCCCCGCGTGCAGCCACGGCGCCGCCTCCGCGAGTCGAGGTACCACCCGGTGGAAGTCCATCAGCGCCGTGCCGAGCGGGTGTACCATCGCGAGCTGGTACTGCTGCACGTCGAGGGCGACGAGCAGGGCGCCGAGGCGTGGGAGATCCTCCAGGTTCTGCCGGGTGACGACGGAGTTGGTGATGACCGGCTGGGCACGCGCTCGGAGGTTGCGAATCCCCCGGATCACCTGCTTGAAACTCCCCGGGGCGCGCGTCTGCGACTCGTGGACCTCGGCGGTGCTGCCGTGCAGCGCCGGGGAGAACTCGGTGGCGCCGGCCTCGATGATGGCGTCGCAGAACGCGGGGTCGGCGAAGCGCCGGCCGTTGGACTGCACCTGCACGCGGTAGCCGAGCGAGGCCGCGTGCCCGACGAGCGCCAGGATGTCGGGACGCAGCGTACACTCGCCGCCGGTCAGCACCACCTCGTCGTGGGCGGCCCGGCTGGCATCGAGCAGGGCGAGGATCTCGTTGGTATCGCGGTCGGCGTCACGCAACCGGCGATCGCCCTGGACGCAGAAGGTACACCGGTTGTTGCAGGAGAAGCCGGTCTTCAGGTCGAGGCGCACGCGCCAAGCTATGGGCGGGGTGACCGCCTGACCGTCGGCCAAAGAACCTAGGCGAGCGTGGCCGCGAGCCGGTCGCCCGCGCGCAGCGCCAGCGCCATCAGCGTCCACTGGGGGTTCACGCCCGGCGAGCCCGCGAAGATCGAGGCGTCGACCACGTGCAGGCCGTGTACGTCGTGGACGGCGGCGTGCTCGTCGACCACCGATCTTGCCGGGTCGCGACCCATCCGGCAGGTGCCGACCGGGTGGTATGCAGTGAGGTCGAAGTGCCGAGCGGCGAGGCGGGCACGGCGGAAACGCTCGAGATCGGCGGCGCCAGCCAGGCGCTCGTGCCCCATGGCCGGCTGGACGACCTCGCGGGCCCCGGCGGCGAAGAAGCAGCGCGCCAGCAGGGCGAGACCACGCTGCACGCGCTCGGTGTCGCGACGGTTGAGCCAGTAGCCGATGCGCGGGGAGCCGTCGCGACCCACCGTCACGCGGCCGCGAGAGCTGTCCTTCACGAGGAAGCCGAAGAGCAGCGTGTGCTGCGCCTCGTCCATCAGCGCCGTCCAGCGGGGCCCGAGCCCCGGCGTCATCGCGGCGGTGATCTCCAGCGGCAACGACGAGCCCTCGAACAACAGGCCTTCCTCGTGGAACTCGCTGATGCCGTAGCCCTGCGGCACGCTCGCGAAGGCACCGACCGACTCGTCGAACACCCCCATCGAGGCGGTGGCGGGGTGGATCGACAGGTTGCGCCCCACCTGGCCCGAGCGGTTGGCGAGGCCCTGCGCGAGCAGCAACGCCGGGGTGTGGAGCGCCCCGCAAGCCAGCACCACCGCGCG
>VGRQ01000061.1 GCA_016875315.1 Deltaproteobacteria bacterium
GGGCCTGGCGCTGTCGCTGCGGCACCAGCCCGACCGTGTCGACACGCGGGTTCCCGCCGTGGCCAGCGCCGTGGTGCGCACGCGACTCGCGGGGGGCAGCGGCGCCGCCATGGCCGCCGCGATCACCGGCGCGGTCCACGGCAACGACGGTGTCGATCTGCTCGGCGCCAGCGGGGTCAACGGCGCGCTCGGGCTGGCGCGCGGCATCCACCAGTCCCACGCGGGCCCCGGCACCCTCGCCGAGGCGGCCGGCGACGGCCCGGTGCTCCCTGGCGCCCTCGCCGCCCCGGGTACGCGCTGGATCACGCGCACCCTTGCCATCAAGCGCTGGCCATCCACCCCCTGGGGCGACGTGGCCATCGAGGCGGTCAACGTGATCCTCGGGCGCCACCTCCGCGCCGCCGAGAAGCGCCTGCGCGCCGACCAGATCGACCGCGTCGAGATCCGCACCGGCTTCGGCCCGCCGTGTACCGAGGCGGCCGCCGTCAACCTCCAGGCGCCCTCGGCCGCGGCGTGGTCGGTGGCCGAGGGCACGGCGGTGCTCGTGGCCCTCCACGAGCTACACCCGGCGCTGCTCGAGGCCGGCGCGCTCGGCGACAGGGAAGCCGACGCGCGCGCGCTCGTGCCCCGCGTGTCGGTGATGCACCACTGGAAGCTCAGCGCGCGCGAGGCGGTGGCCACGGCCCGGACGCTCGGACCGGTGCTGGGCGAGGCCGGCCTGGCAACGGTGCTGCGCGCCGGGCAGCGCCTCGTCATCGGCCGCCCCGGGGCCGACGAGCTGTGGCCGCTGGTGCAGGAGCGCCCCTGGTCGGTGATCGGGCCGCTCCGCCGCAAGGGCGATCTCGCCGACGTCAACGTCGATGGCTACGTCCACTGTTTCCCCGTGGAAGTGAAGCTCTACACCACCCGCGGCGGCTGGTGGCCCGAGCGCCGCCACGCCCCCGTGGGCCAGGGCCCAGGCGCCGCCGGGGTGGCGGCGAGTCGCTACGGCGAGGGCGGCCAGGCGCTCCTCGACGCCGACGACCTCGGGCAGCCGGCGCCGAGCTTCGTGAAGGCGCTGTTGTCGTGACGCACCTGCTCAACGTCCTGAACGAGCTCGCGGTCACGATGCACGCCGGCGCGATCATCGCCTTCGCGCTCCTGGTGTCGCTGCGGCGGCTCGCGCCGCACGCGCGCGACGAGCACGTCGTCCGCAGCTTCCGCAGCTACGGGGCGGGAATTGGGCTGTCGCTCGGCGCGGTGATGGGCACCGAGATCTGGCGCCACGTCACCACGGTGAACCCGGGCGAGGCTCTCCCCGGGGCGCTCGGCCTCGACTTCTCCACCGCGGCGCTGGCTTGCTGGTCGGCCCGGGCGCTGTGCCTCTTCGCCTACTGGGTGAGCTACATCGTCCTCGAAGTGTGGACGCTCGAAGACTGCCGCCGCCTCGACAAGGACGGCGTCGTCGCCGACCCCGCGGCCTACGCCGAGGCCACCGGCCGGGTGTCGCGACACCTCGGCCTCAACGCGCTGCTCATCGCCGCCGTGGTGGTGGCCGGCGCCCTGGCCCGGAGCCTGTCGTGAGCCTCTTCGAGGGCTGGAAGTGGGGCGAGTGGTTCTTCTTCCTGCTCGCCAACGCCATCGTGATCGGGATCTGCCTCCCGCCCTTGCTCAAGGACATCCGGCGCTGGAGTGCGTGACATCACACCAACCCCTGGTGCTCCCCGAGCCCCGGCACCTTCCCATGCACCGGCCCGGTGGGAGGGTGCACCAGTCCCTCGGGGGTGAACAGGCCGCGCCCGGCCACGTGGGGGTGGGTCGCCACCTCCTCGGGACGCAGCACCGGCACCACGCAGGCATCGCCCAGTCGCGACATCCACTCGTCGCGGGGGGCCGAGGCGAAGAGTCGCGACAGCGCCTCGCCCGAGAGCTCGCCCCCGGTCGCGGCGGCGAGCGGCGCCATGAAGCGCGGCTCCAGCGCGCCCACGCTCACGAAGCCCCCGTCGGCGCAGCGGTAGAAGTTGTAGATCGGGATGCCCCCGGAGAGGGTCTCGTCCGGAGGAGCGCCCGCCGCGAGCTGGGCGAACTGCGTCTGCTGCAGGCCCACGAGGCCGTCGAGCATGGCGATGTCGAGCCAGGCGCCCTGCCGCCACGCCACCGCGTCGACCACGCGCAGCGCCGCGACGAGGCCGCCCGCGGCGAGGTCGCCCCACTGCAATCGCGGCACGCCGGGCGGCGCGTGGCCGAACATGCCCGCCAGCGCGAGGAAGCCGATGTCGTGGCCGGGAAGCGCGCTGAGCGGGCCCGCCTGTCCCCAGCCGGTGAGCGAGGCGATCACCAGCCGCGGGTAACGATCGCGCAGGGCGAGCGGGTCGAGACCGAGGCGCGCCAGCACCCCGGGCCGGAAGCTCTCCACGAGCACGTCGGCCCCCTCGAGGAGCGTGTGCAGTCCCGAGCGACCGGCCGCGGTGCGCAGGTCGAGGGCCACGGAGAGCTTGCCCCTGTTCAGGGCGGCAAACCAGGCGCCGTGGGTCTCGCCATCGAGCGCGAGGGTGGGGGGCCAGTGGCGGAGGTAGTCGCCCCCGGCGGGGTCTTCGACCTTGATCACCTCGTGACCGAGGCCCTGCAGGCAGAGCGTGGCGAAGGGACCGGGGAGCAAGCGGCTTAGATCGACGATGCGCACGAGGCGGTCTTAGCCACCCGTGCCACCCCCCGCGGGAGTTACTGGGCTCCTCGTGAGCGACAACCCGGGCGAGCGCCCGCTCTTCATCGTCAGCGACTCCACGGGCGACACCGCCACGCGGGTCACGCGCGCGGCGCTGCGCCAGTTCGAAGAGCACGCGAAGGTGCCGGTGCAGGTGTTTCCCAACGTGTCCGACAAGGCCACGCTCGAGCGGATCCTCAAGGCGGCCGCCCTGCAGGGCGCCTTCGTCGTCACCTCGCTGGTGAGCGCCGAGCAGCGTGCCTTCGCGCACGAGCTGGCCAAGGCCTACCGCATCCTCCAGGTCGACGTCATCGGCTCCTTGCTCACCGGCCTGTCGGGCTGGCTCGGCGAGGAGCCGCAGAGCCTCCCTGGGCTCCTCCACAAGACCGACGCCGAGTACTTCAAGCGCATCGAGGCCGTGGAGTTCACGGTGAAGCTCGACGACGGCAAAGACCCGCGCATGCTCACCCAGGCCGACATCGTCCTGGTGGGCGTGAGTCGCACCAGCAAGACGCCGCTCTCGGTCTTCCTCGCCTACAAGGGCTACAAGGTGGCCAACGTGCCGATCGTGCTCGACCACGACCCGCCGCGAGAGTTGTGGAACGTCGAGCCCAGGCGGGTGTTCGCGCTCACCATCGACCCGGAGTCCTTGCAGCACATCCGTCGCCAGCGGCTGCGCACCATGCGCCTGCGCGAGGGCAGCAGCTACGGCGACCTCGGCTACATCCTCGCCGAGCTGGAGTATGCCGAGCAGATCTTCCGTCGCAACCGCCAGTGGCCGGTGATCAACGTGACGCGGCGAGCCGTGGAGGAAACGGCACAGATCATCATTTCACACCTCACCGGCGAGGGCGTGATTAGCGACCGACGGGAAGTCGGACAGCTATAGTGGACCGTCGTGATCGGTAGCGTCATCGACAAATACGAGGTGCTCCAGAAGCTGGGAGAAGGAGCCACCGCCACGGTTTACCGCGGGCGGCACCTCAGTATTGGTCGCGACGTGGCCATCAAGGTGCTGCACCCGCACCTCTCGGCGAGCACCCGCTACCGCGAGCGTTTCAACCGCGAGGCGCGCGCGGTCGGTCGCCTGTCCCACGAGAACATCGTCTCCATCCTCGACTACTCGGGACAGACCGCCGACGACTGCTACATCGTCACCGAGCTGGTCGACGGCGCCACGCTGCAGGCACTCCTGGAGGAGCACGGCCGCATCCCGAGCGAGCTCGCCTGTCTCATCGGCATCGAGTTGTGCCACGCGCTCGCCTTCGCGCACGCCGCCAGCGTCATCCACCGCGACATCAAGCCGGAAAACGTGATGATCCGGAGGGATGGACGGGTGAAGTTGATGGACTTCGGCGTGGCCCGCGTGCTCGACGAGGGACAGATCACCCTCGACGGCTCCCTGCTCGGCTCTCCCGCCTACATGAGCCCGCAGCAGGCCCTCGACGAGAAGCTCGACGGGCGCAGCGACCTGTTCTCGCTCGGGACGGTCCTGTTCTACGCCGTGACCGGCACCGTGCCCTTCTCGGGCAGCAACGCCTCGGTGATCCTGCGCAACATCATCGACGGGCAGCGGCTCGAGGTCCACGCCATCAACCCCTCGGTGGCGCCCGCCCTCGCCAGCGTGATCGACCGCCTCCTGCAGCCTCGCCCCGACGATCGCTACGCCAGCGCCCAGGACACGGCGGAGGCGCTCGACGCGGTGCTCGCCGAGTCGGGCATCGCCCACGATCATGCCACCGTCAACCTTCGCAGTTGGCTCGTGGCACCCCGGGAAACCGAGGCGGCCCTCGACGCCCACCTGCGCGCGCACCTGCTCGCGCGCGGCAAGGAGCGCCTCGCCGCCAACGACGCCGTCGGCGCGCTGCAACTGTTCAACCGCCTCCTCGCCATCGACGAGGACAACGCCGAGGTGCTCCCGCTCATCCAGTCCCTGCATGCGCCCGCGCCGAGTCGTCGCAAGGCAGGCATCTGGATGAGCGCGGCCGCCGTGGCGCTGTTCCTGGTGGGCACGCTCGCGTGGTGGCTCTACCCGCGCCAGCCCGTCGAGTCCGCGCCGCCCGTGGTCGCGACAGCGTCGGTCGTCGCGCCCGAGCCAGCCGCGGCACCGCCGCCACCGGCCGCGCCGGAGGCACTTCCCCCGGGGCCGGTGTTGCCGGTGTCGACCAAGCCGGCGCCAGTGTCGCCGCAGCTGAAGAAGCTCGCGGCCGCGCCCGAGAAGGCGTCGGTGGCCGCGGCCGTTGCCCCGGAGGTGGTGGCGGCGCTCCCCGGCAGCATCACGCTCGAGCTGCTCAAGCCGGCCGAGGTCTGGCTCGACGGCAAGCGCGTGGGCGTGTTCCGCACCGGCCCCTCGTCGGAGTGGGTGGGCACGCGCGCCCGGCCGCTGGAAGTGCAGGCGGGCACCCACACCCTCGAGCTCCGCAACAGCGGCGCCGTGCCCTACGTCGAGGAGTTTACCATCGGCGCGGGTGAGTCGCGACTGGTCAAGGCCGAGCTCAAGGAGAAGCCCACGGTCTTCATCATCCACGCGGGCATGCCGCGCGACTGCACGCTCACCGTCGGCACCGCGCCCTACGGCACCGTGGCCAACATCCGCGGACAGATCCAGCTCACCGGCCCCGACCCGGCCACGCCGGTGCGCTTCGACTGCCCGGGCAAGGGTGTCTTCGAGATGCCGCTCGGGCCGTCGCTCGCGGGCAAGGAACGTTTCCTGCCCGAGAGCCTGCCGCCGGGGCTCTTGTGACATCGGGATCGCGACCGGCGCCGCGGCCACGCCGAAGAGTGGGCGTGAGGCGAGCTTTTACCTATGCTATCGTGGCATGGCACGCCCTTTGCTTCCCCCTTGGGACGATGGGCTGCTTCGCGTTCTGGCCGACTCCCTACCTCGACGAGAACGAGGCGCCCGAGCTCGAGCGCGCCTCGTGGGACGACGGCGAGCCCGTGACCGTCGACGGCGTGAACGACATCTTCTTCGCCGTGGCCTTCGACCCCGACCTCGACGCCGAGGCAGGCGACAGCGTGGAGTTCCTGTGGCAGGCCGGGCCCTACCTCGTCGACCCGCGCGAGGAGCGCGAGGAAGAGACGGGCGACCAGATCTACTTCTACAGCTTTGTCGAGCTCCCCTACGATCCCGAGCTCAACGGCGAGATGCTCAGCGTGACGGTGTACGACGTGGAAGGCGCCGACGACCGGATGTCGTGGCCGCTGGAGGTGCTGTGATGCTCGCGGCCCTGCTCCTGGTCGTTGGCTGCGCCGGCGACTACAACATGTACGACTCGGGCAACATGGAGTCCCTCGACGGTGGGCTGCCCGAGGGCACCCTCCGCGTCGACGTGTACCCCTCCGACGACGGCTCCGGCGCCCTCCCGCAGAGTTTCCTCCTCGCGCCGGGGGCCTACGGCGAGGGCATCACCCTGAGCCACGATCTCGACGCCACCGTGTCGCTCTCGGGCAGCCTGAGCGCCGACAGCTACCAGGGCTGGAGCGCCAGCGCCTCGTCGGCCAGCGGCGCGCTGTCGGCGGTGGTGCGCGCCGAGCGCAGCGGGCTGGTGCAGTCGGGCGCGGCGGCCACAGACGAGGCCGGCGCCTTCGCGCTCCCCCTCCCCGGGCAGCAGCCCTACGACCTCGCCATCGTCCCCAGCGACGCGACGGTCGCGCCGATGTTGCTGTTCCCGAGCACCGACGTCGGCGCGGGCGTCGATCTCAGCCAGCACCTCGGCCCGGGGGCCCCCGTCTACGGCCGCGTCACCGACGCCGAGGGCAACCGCATCGCCAGCGCGCCGCTGCGCATGCGCCACGCCGACAGCGAGGTCTACAGCGCCACCTTCTACGCCGACGACAGCGGCTGGTTCGTGGCCCGCGCCGAGCCCGGCTACGACTACGTGATCGAGACGGTTGCTTCCGAGGCCAGCCGGGGCGTGTTCGTGCCCGCCGTCGCCACCGAGTTCGTGGTGGAAGACGCGGCCGGTGCCCAGGTCGACATCGACGTGGGCCTGCTCGGCACCTTCCGCTACGACGCGCGCATCGTGGATGGAAATGGCGAGGTGGTCGGCGGAGCCACGATCCGCGCCACCAGCCGGGGCCTCGAGGGCTCGGCGGGGTCGTACACGGTGGAGACCACCAACCTCGACACCGGCTACGTCTACCTCGATCTGCTCGCCGGGACCTACCAGATCGAGGTGTGGCCGGCCTACGCCGACCAGCGGCTGGCCCCCTTCTCGGAGGTGGTAAGTGTCAACCGCGACGTCGACGCCGGCGACGTTGCCCTCGCCGGCAGCGCCACCATCACCGGCGCCGTCGAGACGGCCGAGGGCACGCGCGTGGCAGGCGCCACGGTCACCGCCACCCAGCGAGCCGGCGGCAAGTACACGTTCAGCACCACCGCCAACGATCGCGGCGACTACAGCCTCGACCTACCCGCCGCGACCTACGACATCGTCATCAACGCGCCCGCCCCCGAGGCCGGCGCGCTCGCCACCAGGTACGTCGACGGGCGCGATGGCGGCGAGCTTCGGCACGACGTGACCCTGGCCAGTGGCACCCCGGTCGTCGGGGTGGTGCGACTCGGCGACGCGGCGCTTGGCCTCTCGCTGGTGGAGGTCGTCGATCCCAACAGCGGCAGCCTGCTGGCGCGCACCCTCACCGACCTCGACGGCAACTACTCGGTTCGCGTGGCGCTTCCCGAGCGCGACGACGACGGCGGGAGCGACACCGCGGGCGGCGAAGACAGCGGCGCCGACACCGGCGGGTGATGTCCCCCGTTGACCGCCCGCCGGGGGCGACGTACCTTCCGCGCGATGTTCGCCCCCCTCCTCGTCGCCGCCGTCGCCTGCACGGCGCGCGCGGAGGAAGTGGCCGCGGTACCACCTGCCTCGCGGCTGGAAGAGGCGATCCGCCTCTACGCACAGGGCGACACGGCGGGCAGCCGGGCACTGCTGCAGGCCCTGGTGGCCCTGGGCTCCGAGCTACCCGCCGATGTCCGCCAGGGGGCGCTCGCCTACCTCGGCGACGTGCTCTACTCCGAGGAGGGCCCCCAGGCCTCGCGGCCGATGTTCGACGCGCTCCTGGAAGAAGCCCCCGACTACGTCATGGACCCCTTCGAGCACCCCGAGGAGGTTTGCCGCTACTTCGAGGCGCTCCGCGCGGAGGCGCGCGTGCCCGTCATCGAGCGGCCGCTGCCCGAGCGGGGGGCGCCGCCCTACTGGTCGCTGGCTCCCGGCGGGCTCCACTGGTACGCCCAGGGCAAGATCGGCACCGGCCTGGCGGTGACGCTCACGCAGGCGGGGCTGCTCGGCACCAACATCGCGCTCTACCAGACCCTCCTCGCGCGCGGCAAGATCCCCCGGGACGACCCCGACGCGCTGGCGGACTACGAGGCGCACCGGCTCGGCACCAACATCGCGGCCGGGGCTTTCTACCTGTCGCTGCTCTTGCCCCCGGCGATCGAGTTCTCGCGCTGGTCGGCCCAGTCCACCCGCGTGGGCGTGGGGGTCGGGCCGGGCAGCGTGCTGGTGTCGGGACAGTTCTAAGGGCCCGCCGTCGGGATAAGGAGCCAGCATGGCATTCCTGCGCGTGAGGGACCCCCAGGGCGGCGAGCCGCGCGACGTGGCGCTGCGCAAGCCGCTGGTGCTGATCGGCCGCGCGCCGGGCAACGACGTGGTGCTCGACGACCCGTCGCTCGCGCCCACCCACGCCAACCTGCTGCGCAAGGGCAATCACTTCACGCTCTCGGTGATCGACCGCGCCACCACCTTCACCTTCCAGGGCATGCGCGCGCGGAGCACCGACCTCAAGGTGGGCGACGAGGTGGGCTTCGGGCGCTTCTTCGTCACCCTCATGGAGGGGGAGCCCCGGTCGGAGTCGCGAGGCCCCGGCCCGGCGCCGATGAACGAGGTGGCGAGCCTCAAGCGGCTGGTGGAGTTCTCGCGCCGGCTGATGTCGGAAACCTCGCTGGAGAAGGTGTTCGCGCTCCTCCTGGAGAGCGTGGTGGAGATGTCGAGGGCAGAGAAGGGTTTTCTCATCGTGCTGCGCGACGGCGAGCGCCACCTCGCCGCGAGCCACAACGTGGGCAAGGAAACGCTCGACATCAGCCGGGTGAGCGACAGCATCGTCGACAAGGTGATCCGCGAGCAGAAGGCCGTCATCGTGAGCGACGCGATGCACGACGCCGAGTTCGCCTCGGCCCGCAGCGTGATGGAGCTGCGCCTCTCAAGCGTGATGTGCGTGCCGCTGGTCTACCGGAACGAGTCGCTCGGCGCCCTGTACCTGGGCAACGACAGCGTGCGATCGCTGTTCCAGCCTGCCGATCTCGCCGTGCTGGAGATCTGGGCGGGCCAGGCCAGCGTGCTGCTCAACACCGCCCTGCGCCTCGACGAGCTGGTGCTCACCAACAAGAACTTGCGCGAGCAACTCCGGCAAACCGGCCAGGGCGCGATGATCGGCCAGAGCCCGGCGATGAAGGCGGTGTTCACCGTGCTCAAGAAGGTGGGCCCGAAAGACATCTCCGTGCTGGTCACCGGGGAAACCGGCACCGGGAAGGAGCTGGTGGCCCGCGAGTTGCACCGCCTCTCCCCCCGGGCCTCCGGTCCCTTCGTCTCCCTCAACTGCGGCGCCATCCCCGAGCACCTGCTCGAGAGCGAGCTCTTCGGCTACAAGAAGGGCGCCTTCACCGGCGCCAACACCGACAAGATCGGCAAGTTCGAGGCTGCCGACGGCGGCACCATCTTCCTCGACGAGATCGGCGAGATGCCGATGCAGCTGCAGGTGAAGCTGCTGCGCGTGCTGCAGCAACGCACCATCGAGCGCGTCGGCGACGTGAAGTCGCGACCGCTCGACATCCGCGTGGTGAGCGCCACCAACAAGAACCTCGCGGGCGAGATCGCGGCCGGCAACTTCCGCGAAGACCTGTACTACCGCCTCGCCGAGGTGACGGTGGAGCTCCCCGCCCTGCGCGAGCGCGGCGACGACATCCTCCAGATCGCCCAGTTCCTCCTCACCAAGTACGCCGAGCAATACGGCAGTCGCGCGCGGGGTTTCTCGGCCGGCGCGATGAACCTGCTCAAGTCCTACCACTGGCCCGGCAACGTGCGCGAGCTTGAGAACCGCATCAAGAAGGCGGTGATCATGACCGACCGGCAGCAGCTCGGTCCCGACGACCTCGGCCTCAACCTGCAGGGCGCCGCCTCGCCGGTGAAGGCGCTCGCCGAGGCCGAGGAGGAGTTCAAGATGGAGTACATCAAGCGCGCGCTCGACCAGAACGGCTGGAACAAGGCACAGACGGCGCGGGTGCTCGACGTCGATCCTCGCACCATCTTCCGCTACATCGAGAAGTTCGAGTCGCCGGAGTGAGGGCGGGCCAGCGGCTATGCCCCCTCGGAAGCGAAACGTGCGGGAGCATGCCACCCGAAATGCGAGAAGGCACTCTCGCCGCGTGGGCTCGAGGGCCGTCCGCGGCGGGTGCTCGACAAAAACTCGGCGTTGCTCCGTGGCGCGGACGGGTACCCAGTCGGCGCAGGGGCGTGGAACCGCCCCTGGAGTCGCCCGGATTCGCATCGAGGTGGGCATGGTGCGTGGGCTGTCGCTTTTCCGGGGGCATAGATGCTGATCAGTTTGCTGCTGTGGGTCGTCGCCGCCCTCGCGGTGGAAGGCGAGGAGCCGCAAGCGGCGCAGGCGCCGCCCAAGACCCTCGGCGACTACCTCTCCGACCTCGCCAACGACGACAACGCCGAGCGCCTCTACGCGGCGCGCTACGTGCGCGGCGAGCTCAGGCGGGCGCTCCGGGCGGCCGCGTCGCGACCGCCGGGATCCACCGAGGAGCTGGAGGCCCGCGTGGTGCTCACCGAGCTGTGGAACCGCGTGCCGGGGAGCTGCGCGGTGGCGCTGAAATTCACCAACACGGCGGCCCCCTGCGCGGAGATGCTCGCCGACCTCGAGGTCGACACCATGCACGAGGCGGTGAGGGCCTCCCTCGCGCTCGACCTCGGCAAGGGCCAGCGCGCGCGCATCGAGAAGGCAATCGCGCGGCTGCCGCCGCCCGCCGCGCCGGTGAGCCCGGCCGACACCACGCTGGTATTGCCATGATCACCGTCGGGCTCACCGGTGGCATCGCCTGCGGGAAGTCCACCGTCGCCGCGATGCTGCGCGAGCGCGGCATCCCGGTGCTCGATCTCGACCAGGTGGGTCGCGACATCGTCGCCCCCGGCAGCGAGGCGCTGCGCGAGATCGGCCGCCGCTGGCCCACCGCCGTCATCGACGGCCTGCTCGACCGCCGCGCCCTCGGCGCCATCGTGATGCGGGATGCCGCCGCGCGGCGAGAGCTGGAGGCGATGACCCACCCGCGCATCTGGGCGCGGATGGAAGACTGGCTGGCCGACACCGCCCGCAACGGCGCGCCCGCCGCCGTGGTGGAAGCGGCGCTGATGGTGGAAACGGGCAGCTACCGCCGCTACGACAAGCTCATCGTCGTCAGTTGCAGTCGCGACGTGCAGTCAGCCCGCCTCGCCGCGAGGGAGGGTTTCGACCCCGCCACCGTGGAGCGATGGATCAACGCCCAGATGCCGTTGGCGGAGAAGGAGAAGGTGGCCACGGTGGTGATCCGCAACGACAGCGACCGCGAGGCGCTCCGGCAGCGGGTAGACGTGGCCTGGGGGCAGTTGTTGCCGGCGGACTAGTCGCCGGTCGAGGGTCGTCGCGACGGGTTGCGTACTCGATCGCGTGGAGCTACGGATGGAGCGACAACGAAGCACGCCATGGACGATTTCGACGACTGCGATCCACACCCGATGGGGGGCAGCCTCGTGAACCCCGTGGCGACGACGTGCGAGTGATCGCGATCCTCGCTGCCATCGCCGGTGGCTGCACGCCGCAGGACTCTGGTTCCTCGCCCGGCGATCTGCTCGATTCCAGTGACGACGGCAGCTGCGAGTGCGAGTTGTCGGTCGAGCAGTTCCGCGGATCCTGCGATCGCGCGCTGGGTACGGATGCAGCAGGCTGACGCCGCTCATGCTCTGGTTCCTCCTCATTGTTGGCTGTCCGACCAGCCCGCAGCGCGACGAGGGCGGTTGCTGGACGAGCGCCAAGGAGGCCTGGCTGGCGCTGCGCAGTGCCGAGTGCGGTGGCCTCGATGAGCAGTGCGGGGCCCGAGGGAGCGACTGCGAGGGGAGTTACGACGACTGGCTCGCCGTCGACGACCCGCCCCTGTGCTTCGATGGTTGCAACGTCGATCGTTGCCTCGACGCCATGGCGAACGCGAGCGAAGACTGCGACAGCATCGACTACGTGAAGGTGTGCTTCAGCGGCGATGTCACCGCCTTCACGGATCGAGGTCGCGACCCCAGCTGCACGCCCGTGACCTGGGATTAGCGGGCGCCCGACTAGTCCCCCGCGTGGGCCTTGTAGGCCACCGCGTCCATCATCGCGTCGACCTCCCCCGGGTTGCTCAGCGACATCTTGAACAGCCAGCCGGCGCCGTGCGGGTCGCTGTTGATGCTGCTCTCGTTGCCGTCGAGGCCGTCGTTCACGGCGGTGACCGTGCCCGATACCGGCGCGTACACGTCGGACACCGCCTTGACCGACTCCACCTCAGCGGCGCTGTCGCCCTGCTTGAAAGTCTTGCCCACGGCCGGCAGCTCCACGTGGACGATCTCGCCGAGGGCGTCCTGGGCGTGGTGCGTGATGCCGATGGTGGCGACACCGCCGTCGACCATCACCCACTCGTGCTCGGAGGTATACTTGCGATCTGCAGGGTAAGACATTGGCTTTTCCTTAGTAGGGACGGGTGTAGAAGGGGGTCTTGACGACGACGGCCTCGGCGGTCTTGCCACGCACGTCGATCTGCAAGGCGGTGCCGGCCTTGGAGAGCTCGGCCGGCACGTAGGCGATGGCGACGTTCTTGCCGAGCGAGGGGGCGCGGCTGCCGCTGGTGACCTCGCCGACCACCGCGCCCTGGTGCAGCACCGCGTGGTGCTGGCGGGCGATGCGCTCGCTCACCTCGATGCCCACGAGGCGACGGGCCACGCCGGCTTCCTTCACCCGCAGGATCGCGTCGCGACCGACGAAATCGCCCTTCTCCAGCTTGGTAACCCAGCCGAGGCCGGCCTCGAGCGGGTTGGTGTCGTCGGTGATGTCGTTGCCGTAGAGGCAGTACTTCATCTCCAGGCGCAGCGTGTCGCGCGCGCCGAGGCCGATGTCGGCGAGGCCGTACTTGGCGCCTTCCTCGTGGATTGCCGTCCACACGATGTCGGCAGCGCCGGCGGGGAGGAACACCTCGAAGCCGTCTTCGCCGGTGTAGCCGGTGCGCGCGAGGATGCAGCCCTCCACCCCGGCGAAGCTGCCCTGGGTGAACCAGTAGTTCTTGACGCCCGCGAGCGAGCGCCCGAGCAGGGCCTCGCCGATGGCGATGGCGTGGCGGCCCTGGATGGCGAGCTGGGCCCAGGTGTCGCTCTCGTTCTTGATGTCGACGCCGAGGGGGTTGTGCGCCAGCATCCAGGCGTAGTCCTTGGCGCGGTTGGCGGCGTTGACGCAGATGAGGACGTCTTCTTCCGCGAGCTTGTAGACGATGAGGTCATCCACGATGCCGCCGCGCTCGTTGCACATCGCGGTGTACATCGCCTGGTCGACGGCGAGCTTGCTCACGTCGTTGGTGACGAGGTGGTTCACCGCGTCGATCGCCCGCGGGCCGCGGAAGCGCACCTCGCCCATGTGGCTGACGTCGAAACAACCCACCCGCTCGCGACAGGCCGCGTGCTCCTCCAGAATGCCCCGGTACTGCACGGGCATCTCCCAGCCGCCGAAGTCGATGAGCTTGGCACCCGCGTCGCGGTGGTACTCGTGGAAGGCGGTCCTGCGGATGGTCACGGCGGCTCCGGGGCGGCCGGCCTTCTATCGCGCCAGCCGCCGCTCCGCGCTCTTGACGGTGTTGGCCATCAGCATGGCGATCGTCATCGGCCCCACGCCGCCCGGCACCGGGGTGATGAAGCCGGCACGCTCACGCGCGGGCTCGAAGTCCACGTCGCCCACGAGCTTGCCGTCGGCGCCCCGGTTGATGCCCACGTCGAGCACCACCGCGCCCGGCTTCACCCACTCGCCCTTCACCATGCGCGGGATGCCCACGGCCGCCACGACGATGTCGGCGCGAGCCACGTGGGCGGCGAGGTCGCGCGTGCGCGAGTGGCAGGCGGTGACGGTGCAGTCGGCATGCTCCAGCAAGCGCGCGATGGGGCGCCCGACGAGGTCGCTGCGGCCGATGACCACCGCCTCGGCGCCTCGCGTGGCGACACCGGTGCGCTTGAGAAGCTCCATGCAGCCTAGCGGCGTGCAGGGGACGAAACCGTCGCGCTTGGTGGCGAGATAACCGGCGTTCAATGCGTTGAGACCATCGACATCCTTCTCGGGTGGGATGCTGTCGATCACGCGCAGCCGGTCGATGTGGCCGGGGACGGGAAACTGGACGAGGATGCCGTCGACCAGCGGATCGCCCGCGAGGCGACGCACCTCGGCGAGCAGGTCGGACTCGACGGTGTGCGCGGGCAGGGTGATCTGCCAGTGGGCCAGGCCCAGGCCCTCGGCGGTCCGCGTCTTGTTGCGCACGTACACGGCGCTCGCCGGGTCGTCGCCCACGAGCACCACCGCTAGCCCCGGCGGGCGAGGCAGCGCGGCCGCCCGCGCCCGGAGCGACTCGGTCACCAGGGCGGCGACGGCCTTGCCGTCGATGAGGGTGGCGCTCACGACGAGGAGGAGGAGGAGGAGGATGATGGCGCCGG
>VGRQ01000062.1 GCA_016875315.1 Deltaproteobacteria bacterium
GCCGGAGGTGGTGAAGCGCAGCGTCTCACTGCCGAAGCAGCCGTCGATGCTGAAGGTGTACGCGGTGGATGGGTCGAGGGGCGCGTCGGGAGTGAAGCTGAGGACGGTGCCATCGACGGCGACCGTAACGGTCGCCGTCGGGGACGGTGTCCACCACGCGCACGCGGCAGGGCTCGCCGCTGTCGCCCGAGTCGCCGCCGCCGCTGTCGCCGGTATCGACGGCGTCGCCGCTGTCGCCACTGTCGTCACCGGGCGCTGTGTCGTCGGGTGCCTCGGTGTCAGCCGTGTCGCCGGTGTCGATGCTGTCGATGCCACTGGTGTCGCCGCCGCCGGAGTCGCCATCGCTGTCGCGACCGCCAACCACGTCACCACTTTCCTAGTCCACGGCGGAAGTGCAGCCCATGCCGGCCGCGAGGAGGAGCGTCATCATGCGGCCACGATAGCCGACCACGCCGGGTGCCGCAGGCATGCTCGGTGGTTAGCACGAGGCCGCCGGGGATTAGCTCAGCCTGGTAGAGCGCTTGCCTTGGGCGCAAGAGGTCGTCGGTTCGAATCCGGCATCCCCGACCATCGTTGAAACGCCCGCCTTCAGCGAGTCGAGGGCGGGTGTTCATGCATCTATCCGCCGTGAAACTAGGTTTCGCGAGCTCGAATCCGGTCGGCCCAGTACCCTGGCCTCCGGCTGGTGTGGGCGACCGCCACGAATTCGACTTCCTCGCCCCGTACCTCGTACACGAGCACGTAGGGGAAGCGCTGGAGCACGAGGCGCCGGTACCGCGGGAGGCCCGGCCACGCGGCGGCGACCATCGGCGTGGCGCACACGGTGGCCATCCCGGCGTCCACTACTCCGAAGAACTCCGCGCCGAGGCCCGGCCGGCGCTCCTCGTACCATGCGACGGCATCGACCAGTTCGTCGGCGGCCTCTGGGAGGACGACGCGCCGCAGGCTCACGCGCGGCCGAGGCGCGCGAGGACACGCGCTCGGACATCCTCCCACGGCACCCCCCGCGGCTCCCCGCGGGCGGCGCGGGCATCTGCCTCGGCACTGCGCCGCTGGATCTCGGCAGACCACGCGGCGGTCCACCCGGGATCCTCGGGCCCCTCGACGCTATCGATCAACTCGGCCGCGAGGCGGAGCCGATCGGCGGGGTCGAGCGCCATGGCCTCGGTGGTGACGACGTGAAGGGGCAGGGACATGCTCGAAGTGTAGCGCCACAGGGCGGGAACGGCGAGACGGCGAACGCGGGGAAGCCCGGAGCGACCCGACCCGCTCGCCAAAGAGCGGGTAGGCTTCAAGGTGCCTCCCGTCGCCCCGCCACCGCCGCTCTGGTGCGAATGGTGGGACTACGATCGGTTGGCCCCCTGGTGCATCACCCCACCGATCATCGTGGCGGTTCTCCTGCCGGTCGTTGCCCGCGCCTCGGGGGGTCGCGCACCCGCCACGGTGCTCGCGCTCGGGGCCGGTGCCTCGATCCTGGCCGGCGTGTTGTCGCTCGGCCTCGCGTGGCTCCTGCTCACGACGCCGTTTCGGAAGGAGTTGCGGTGGAGCGCTCGTGGCGTGAAGACCTGCTCGCTCGTCCACTTCAACGGTGATGGGGGCGACTGGCTGCAGGCGAGGGTTCCCCGACCCGCAGCCCAGGCCTACCTCGAGCGCTGGGCAACGGACCCCAGCCTAGGCGAGTGCTCGTTGCGTGCGGAAGGCGACGCCCTCGTGCTGGGCTGCCGCCAGCCGAAGGGCGACAGCGATCTCACAGGCGTCTGGGCCGAGGGCGTCCTCACGATGGATGCGTCGTACTGGTGACGCAGGGGCTACGCATCGCCACTCAACATTGCGCCCTCGAACGCCAGCCTTCGTTCGACCGAGCACGCCTCCGGATCGAGCGCCGCAGTTCTATATGCGTTCGTCATCTCGACCATCGTTGAAACGCCCGCCTTCAGCGAGTCGAGGGCGGGTGTTCATGCATCTATCCGCCGTGAAACTAGGTTTCGCGAGCTCGAATCCGGCCACTCCTCAACCGGCGGCCAAACGATCCATCGGCCAGAAATCGCGAGGTCGAACAATGGGAATCCCTCGCCAGGGATGCAGCACCAGCAGATCGTCGTCGCCGGTCACCAGGACATCCGCTGCGAAGGCGAGGGCCAGGGCGAGCACCCGGTCATCGTCGGGATCACGGCATGCGGGCGCGTCCAGGACGGGGGCGACCACGCTGACCGCTGTGCTCTCGATGAGCGCGACTACCTCGGCGATCCGCGCGTCGGGCACCCTGAACTTGTCGCGAAGGACGCGGACCACCTCGCCCTTCAGGTTGTCGTCGACAGCGTACTCGTGCACCGCAAGCACCCGCGCGAACAGCTCGGCGCAGGCACCGCGCGTCGCCAGGGCGGCGACCAGCACGTTGGAGTCGAGCACCACCCTCACGACATCGACCGGAACACGTCCTCGTCGGTGAGCACGCCGGCCGCCTCGGCGTAGGGGATGATCGCCTCGCGCACCTTCTGGAACTGGCGCAGAGCGAGGTACCGTCGCAACGCGTCCCGAACGACCTCGCTCCGGGACGTGCCCTCCTCCTCGGCCACGAGGTCGAGGCGGGCGGTGAGGTCTGCGGGGAGGCTGACGGCGACGGTCTGGCGCATGGGGCGCTCCTGTATGGAGACTCAATACACCCCGTCGACGGTGCCGTCAACGCCGGTCGCAGAAGAATGCGTCGGAGTTTGTTGACATGTCGGATATCTCCGACATATAGAGGGCCATGACCGACGTCGATGCCTTCGCGGCCCTAGCGAACCCGGTGCGCCGCGCCATCCTCGCGCGCTTGCGTGACGGCCCTCTCCCGGCGAGCGAGATCGCCCGCGCGTTCGACATCGGCCGGCCAGCCGTCTCCGAGCACTTGCAGGTCCTTCGTCGCGCTCACCTCGTTCGGGACGAGACTCGTGGGCGCGAACGCCACTACTACCTCGACGCTCGCCCCCTCGCCGAGGTCGAGGCCTGGGTCGCCACATTCACCCGCTACTGGAACGAGCGCCTAGATGGGCTCGGCCAGTTGCTTTCCCGACAGGAGCCTCCGTGACAGAGAACAGCGTGCGCATCGAGCGCGTCTTCCCACGCCTTCGCGTACCTCCGGCCCTGAGCACCGGGGAACGATGCCTGCGGAAGATGCACCGCCGCCGGGATCGGGTAGAATCAGACCATGGCGGCTCCGGCCGCCGGAGGCCAAATATGCCACGCCCACCGCAGAATTACCTGGAGGCCGAGCTCTACGAGCGAATCCGCAGCGAGCCCCGCCTGTTCGATTGGCTCCAGGACGGTTCGCTCGACGGGGTCTGGTACTGGGACCTGGAGCATCCCGAGAACGAGTGGCTGAGCCCTAGCTTCTGGCGGCTCTTCGGCATCGATCCGGCCACGAAGGAGCACAAGGCCTCCGAGTGGCAAGACCTCATCAACCCCGATGACCTCCGGGTGGCGATCGAGAACTTCCAGCGGCACTGCGCCGATCCCAGCCACCCCTACGACCAGCTGGTGAGATACCGGCACGCCGACGGCTCGACCGTGTGGGTGCGGTGCCGCGGCCTCGCGATCCGCGACGAAGCGGGCCGCCCGGTCCGCATGCTCGGCGCGCACAACGACGTCACCGCGCTCAAGCGCGGCGAGGCGGCGCTGCAAGCGGCGAAGGAGGGGCTCGAACGGCAGGTAGACGAGCGCACGGCGAGCCTCAGGGCGGCCAACGACCGCCTGCTCACGGAGATGGCGGAGCGCGCCACCGACCACAAGCGGCACTTGGAACTGGAGCGCGCCATGCTCGAGACGCAGAAACTCGAGACGCTGGGCGTGTTCGCAGGCGGTATCGCCCACGACTTCAACAACATGCTGATGGGGATTCTCGGCAACGCCGATCTCGCGCTGCTCGAGCTCGCCGCCACCTCGCGGGCCGCCGCTCGCGTGGCCGCGATCAAGACGACGGCGACCCACCTCGCCGAGCTCACCAACCAGCTGCTCGCCTACTCGGGCAAGGGCCGTTTCCTCGTCCAGCCCGTCAACTTGTCCGAGCTGGTGGCGGAGATGCGCCTGCTCCTCGACGTGACCATCCCCCGGAACGTCGTGATCCGCGCCGACCTTCCGCCGGGCCTGCCGAGGGTCGAGGCTGATCCCAGCCAGCTTCGGCAGATCGTGCTCAACCTGCTCACCAACGCGGCCGACGCCATCGGCGGCCGGAGCGGCACCATCGCCATCCGCACCGGGGCGCAGGACCTGGAGGACGATTTCCCGGCCGCGGTGCGCCCCGGCGTGAGGCCACCCGGCGGCGCCTACGTCTTCGTGGAGGTGTCCGACGATGGCCAGGGCATGGACGCCGACACGCGCGAGCGCATCTTCGACCCGTTCTTCACCACCAAGGCGAAGGGGCGGGGGCTGGGGCTGGCGGCGGTGCAAGGCATCGTGCGGGGGCACGGTGGCGCGATCCGCGTCTACAGCGAGGTCGGGAAGGGCACCACCTTCAAAGTGCTCTTGCCCGCGATGGAGGGCGACCACGCGCCGCTGGCGCCGGAAGTCGCGGCCTCGGGCCGGGTGGCGCACGGCACCATCCTCGTGGTCGATGACGAGCAGACCGTGCGGGACGTGGTGCAGGCGATGCTCGAGACCGACGGCTACACCGCCGTCCTCGCCGCCGACGGCGTGGAGGGTGTCGAGGCGGTGCGCACGCGCGGCGGGGAGTTCGACCTCGTGCTGCTCGATCTGTCCATGCCACGACTCGGCGGGATCGAGGCCTTTACCGAGATGAGGCGGCTTCGGCCCGATCTCCGCGTCCTCCTGTCGTCGGGCTACAACCACCAGGATGCCACCAGCCACTTCGCGGGCCGAGGCCTGGCCGGTTTCATCCAGAAGCCCTTCGACTTCGCGCGCCTGCGGGAGACCCTGGCCAAGGTCCTGGGCTCCCCTCCGGGGCCTGCGAGTGGGAACGGCGCCGGCTGAGAGCCCGCGGCCTACCGGCAGTCCGGCTCGTCGCCGAAGCGGGTCATCCCCCAGTCCACCGCCTCCCACGTCGACCAGATCGACATGGGCGTGCCCTCGCCCGGCACCCGCCAGGCCGAGGATCCCGGCCCCGAGGCGGTGATGAACTCGGCCACCTCCCCGGCGGTGATCTCGTTCGTCTCGGTCGACACCACGTGCCGCACCGGCTTGGTGGCGCCGAGGTCGCGGTACTCGCAGGTACCCACCTCCACCCAGTAGGCGGCGTTGGCCATGTAGCTCGAGCCCCAGGCCTCCACGTAGGTCTGCGGCATGTGTAGGTCGACGTAGCTGTCGATGATGTCCACGCGCATGTCGTGGTCGGCGGGGTTGCCCCAGGTGGTGGCGGCGAGCACGAAGGAATTGCTGGCGCTCCCGTCGGCGACGGCGTCGTCGCGGGCGCCTGCGAAGGCCGACACCAGCGACTCCAACGAGCTGCTGGCCCCATCGAACTCCGTCTCGATGTCGAGCACGTACCCGTCGTAGCCCGTCTCGGCGGCCCGGCTCAACGCCTCTGCTTGCGACGCGGCGTCGCCGGGGTAGTTGTACGACCACGCCCAGGCCTCGAGGCCAGCGGCCTGGTAGGTGGCGGGCACGCTCGCGTCGCACAGCTCTGGCCAGCTCGAGCAGCTCGGCTCGCCGTCGGCCACCTTCACCAGTACCCGGCGGAAGCCCAGGTCAACCAGCCTCGCGGCGAGCTCGTCGTGCGAGTAGCCGGTGCCCTCGATGTACCAGAGCCAGGCGCCCATGCCGTCGAAGTCGGCGCCGGGGTTGGACACCACCACCTCGAGCATGGCGGACGCCACCTCGACGCCCTCGCCATCGGTGGCGATCGCCTCGATCGAGCGCGAGCCCAGCGTCGAGAAGGTGTAGGTGACCGGGAAGCCCCGGCCCGAGTCGGTGCTGCTCCCGAGCGACCACTCGCCGTCGGCCACGTACTCCACGCTGGCCACCTCCCCGGTGGTGGCGACCGTGAAGGTGACGGGGTTCTCCGCGGTGCTCCCCGGGCTCGAGAAGCTGAGGCTCGCCTCGCCGTCGGTGTCGGTGTCGGCGCTGCTGCCGGTGTCGGCCTCGCTGTCCCCCCGGTCCCCGCTGTCGGTGCCTGCACCGCCGCCGGTCGAGTCGGCGGGCGCGACGGGGCTGGAACAACCGGCGAGCAGGGGCAGCGCCAAGATCCTGGTCACGCGGGCACCCGTAAGCGACGAGTATCTATCGCATGGTAGATAGCTTCACAAGGTGTCTCAGCCGAGTCGGGTCGCGCCGAGTACATCGGGTACACCGCGCCCACGTTCATGTTGGACACCCGCTCGTGGGGTTGGCCGGGGGCATCGCTCTCCGAGACCAGCCGGTAGGACAAGGCGGCGCCCCGCTGCATTCCACAGTGGAATGGGCTCAAGCTTCGAGGGCCCCGGCCGACCCCCTGCGGGTGACTCCCCCTGCCCACCCGCCGTGAGCCCAAGCGTGATCCCCATCGGGGTAGCCGGGCTCGCTGCCTTCGCCACCGCAGCCTTCGTCGCCTCGCGCGCCCAGCCAGGACCCCGCGCGCGCACGCTGGTGGCGGTGTGCCTGGCGATCGGGGGCTGGTTGGTCTGCCTGTTCATCGCTTTCGGCTGGTCGGATCCACGCCTCGCGCGGATCTCCGTCTTCTTCTCGACCTTCTGCTCGGTGCTCCTCCCTCACTTCGCGCTCGCGATGGACCCCCGCGGCAATCAGCCGGGCGGCCGGCGGTGGCTCTGGGCCCACTACGCCGCCGCGGGCGTGCTGGCGGCGCTGGCCCTCGGCACTCGGTGGATCTGGGACGAGATGGGCTTCCGCGACGGGCACTACCACGAGACCTACGGCCCCGGCATCGCGGCCTTCGTGCCGTTCACACTCGGGGGCTTCGGCCTCGCGATCTACCGCCTGGTGACGGCCGCCCGGCGGGCGTCCGGCCTGGATCGGCTCCGCCTGCACTGGGTGTTGCTCGGCATCGGCGGCACGGTGCTGGGTTGTGTCACCACGAACCTCGTGCTGCCGGTTCTCGGGTTCCAGGATGCGATGGTGCTCGGGCCAGTGAGCACGCTGGTGCTGTTCGCCTGCACTGCCGTGGCCGTGATCCGGTTCGAGCTGATGGGCATCCGGACGGTCTTCCACGTGACAGCTAGCTGGGCCGCAGTCTCCACGCTGGCGATGTTGCCGCTCGCCGCCGCACTCGCTGCGGCGCGCCCCTGGCTAGAGGGCCTCGGGACGCCAGCCTACGCGGCCAGCCTCTTCGCGGCCTTCGTCGCCTTCCAGCAACTCGCCGCGCGGGTACAGCCGCGCGTGGATCGCTGGTTCGGGAAAGACCGGCACGCGCGCGCCGACGCCGTGCGACAGCTCGTCGAGACGCTCGGCCACCTCGCCACCCCCGCCGCGATCGCCGAGAAGGTGTTGCACGCGGTGGCCCTGTTCCGCCCCGTCAACGCCGCCGTGTGGGTGGCCGTCCCGGGCGGACAGGGCCTGGCCCTCGTCGCTGCCACCGGACGCGGCCTGCCCCCCGCGCGACTGGTCGCTGGCACGATCGATCTCCCAGCGCCCGGCATCTACGAGTGTACGTCCGGGCAGGCGCTCGGCGAACTCCTCCCGCCCGGACACGGGTTCGCGCTGGCGGCGCCGCTCATAGTGGCCGGGCGCCTCGTGGGCCTCCTCGGCGTGGGGCCGCGAGCCGCGCCCTACGATGCCCTCGACCAGGCCCAGTTGCGCGCCGTCGGGGCCGCAGCCGCCGTCGCGCTCTCCAACGCGCTGGCTTACGAGCAGGCCATCCGCGACCCGCTCACCGGCCTGTACAACCGCGCGTTCCTCTCCGAGGTGCTGCGCCAGGAGGTGGCCCTCTGCGCCCGCGAGGGCAAGCCCTTCGGGCTCTTGCTCGTCGACCTCGACGACTTCAAGGCCATCAACGACACCCACGGCCACGCGGCCGGCGACGCCGCGCTCGTCGCCGTGGCCCGGCAGCTGGAGGCCAGCGTGCGCGCCAGCGACGTCGTGGTGCGGCTCGGCGGCGACGAGTTCGTCGTGCTGCTCCGCGGCATCGCCGACCGGCCGGCGGTCGACGCGGTGGCCACCACCGTGGAGACCGCGATCCGAGGAACCCCGGCGAGCGAGCGAGGCCCCCTGGGGTCACTCGGCGCCAGCATCGGGCGCGCGACCTTCCCCGGCGACGGCAACAGCGGGGACACGCTCCTGCGCGCCGCCGACGCCGATCTCTACGCGCGCAAGCGGTCGCACGCGGCGGCGGGGTAGGACGGCGCTCAAGGACCGGCGACCACCACCCGGTAGTACACCACGTCGTCGCGACCAAGCGCCACCCGACCCGCCGCGGCGCGGGCGCCGAGAACCCGCAGCCCACCCGCGTCACCGGCGAGCGCGAGCATCACCGGGTCGGCGGTGGCGACGGGCGGGCGTGCTCCCCGATCGCGCGCGAGGAAGGCGGCCAGCAAGAGGGCCGCCGCGGCGAGCGCGGCGTAGCGGGGGGCCACGGGACGCGCCGACCGGACGCGCGCCACGAGCCGATCCCTGCCTCCCGGTGGCGGTTCGAGCGAGGGGAGGATGTCGGACAGCTCCCTACTCATGCGCCCCCCAGTAGCTCGCGCAGCCGCGCCGCGGCGAGGTGCCGTCGTGAGCCCACCGTGCCGGGAGGGATGTGGAGGATCGCGGCGATCTCCACGTTTCCCAGCTCGCTGAACTCCGCGAGCAACACCACGTCGCGCAGCTTGTCGGGCAGCGCGTCGATTGCCGCGCGCACCGCCGCCTCGCGCTGCCGCCGCTCGAGGCCCTCGTCGGGGCCGCCCGCCGCGCCGCCATCCCGATCCGCGTCGAAGGCGAGCCATCCCCAGAGCCGCCGCGACCGTCGCCGATTCGACGCCAGGTTGAGCACCGTGCGCCAGGCATAGGCCTCGGCGCCGTCGCTACGGACCCGGGCCCGGGCCTTCCACAGGCGAACGAAGGCCTCCTGCACCACGTCGACGCTGTCCTGCTCGTTCCAGAGGCGACGGTACACGACGTTGTACATCGGGCGCTCGAGCCGAGCGTACAGCTCGCCGAGCGCCGTCTCGTCGATGACGCTGGAGGGAGCCACGAACGGGTCTTATTGCGCGGCAACGGGCTCGGGACGCACGACGTAGAAGATGGCGTCGCTGCTCCCCGGCGGGCCGCCGTTGCCTCCCACCGCCGTCTGCCCGAGCACGAGCACCTGCCCGGCGCCGAGCGTCAGCTGCGTGCGCGTCTCCACGCCGCCCTGCACGCTCAGGCCCAGCTCCGCGACGATGCTCCCGGCGGGGCTCACGCTGGCGAGTTGCTCGATCTGGAACTCAGGGCCATTCGCCTGGGCGCGCGTGCCGTCGAGCGAGAGGAGCGACTCGCGGAAGAGCACCTCGTAGCGCATGGGCACCTCCTGGCCGGCCACCTCGGCCATCGCAGGGGCAATCACCGCCGGCAGCGCGGAGGTGTCGACCGCATCGGCGCGAGTGCCGCCGATCATCCAGTAGGAAAGCTTGACGTTTCTCGGCTCGGCGACCGCCGGGTCGAGCCTGTTGAGCCGCTCGATCACCCCCTTGACGTCGCCTTGCACCGAGGCCGGGGCGGCGACGATCACGCTGCCGGGGGCGCCTTGCCGCGCGCGCCCCAGCGGCGGCACCTCGTCTGCAAGCCAGAACACTCGATTGAGCACGTCTTCCACGCGCGACTCGTAGCCGCGGGGCACGTCGTAGGTGGTGAGCACGAACTCGGACGGACCGCCGAGTTCGCTGGCGCTGCCCTCGAGAGAAGCGGAACAGGCGCCGAGGAGAAGGGTCAGGAAGCTGAACATCGTGGGGACTCCGACAGGGGATACCCGCCACCGCGCCAACCGTTCACCGGCTGCGAAAAAAACGCTCGCCGCCGGCGCTATGCTGCGCAAGCCGATGCTCCTCCTCCTCGCCGCCTGCCCCGACGACAGCTCGATCCCGCTCGACAAGTCCCCGGTCGACAGCGGCGTCGAGTCCGCGCCCGCCACCGGCGCAAGCTGGACCCGCGACGAGGTGCCCACCCCCGCCTCGGTGAGCTTCACCGAGCTGATGTACCACCCCGCCGAGGGCGGCTCCGAGTGGATCGAGCTGCACAACCCGATGTCGATCGACATCGACATCTCGGGCTGGTCGCTGGCCGGCGGCGTGGACCACGCCTTCCCCTCGGGTACCGTCATCCCGGCCGGCGAGTACCTCGTCGTCACCCCGGCCGGCGAGCTCGACGACGCGGGCGAGCGCGTGGAACTGCGCAACAACGGCGGCCGCCTCATCGACACCGTGGCCTACCTCGCCGCCGAGCCATGGCCCGAGGCGCCCGACGGCTCCGGCGTGACACTCGCCAAGCGAAGCCCCGAGCTGTGGAGCGACCACGCCGAGAACTGGACCTGGAGCCCCGGGCTGGGTGGCACCCCCGGCGCGGCCAATGGGCTCGACGATCCCACCGTCGCCTCCGTCGAGCTGGTGGCGATGGCAGCCACCTGGCGCTACCACGACAGCGGAAGCTACCCATCGAGCGCCTGGGCCGAGCCCAGCTACGACGACAGCGCGTGGGCCGAGGGCGAGGCGGTGTTCTACGCCGGCGCCGCCACCGGGACCACCACCGCCATCGCCTCGGTCACCGCCGACAACTACTACGGCGTCTACGTCGGCTCGTCCGACGGCAGCGACCTGCGCCTCGTGGGAGAGGACCCCGACGGCGACTGGACCACGGTGGAGGACTTCGAGATCGAGGTGGGCGCGGCCGACCACCTGTACCTCGCCGCCTGGGAGGCGGACTGGGACTACGGGGGCCCGCAGATGACCATCGCCGAGGTCGACGTCGATGGCGAGATCGTGGGGACGAGCATCGACAACTTCGAGTACCTGCTCGGCCCGAGCGACGGATACCCGGGCGTGCCACCCGGCGACGCGCCACCACCCGAGGCCGAGCTGGCCTCGCTGGCCGCCAGCGGCACCTGGGCGGCACCCTCGGTCGAGGCCGACCGCAGCTCCGACCCCTGGGGCTGGGCCAACAGCGGCTACTTCTCCGACGGCACGCAGTACGTCTGGGCCGACACCTTCAGCGACACCTCGGTCACCAACACCGAGAACACCTACGCGCTGTTCCGTTCCGTGGCCCCCCTGCGCGGTGGGGGCGGGAACACCGAGCTCTCCGCCGTCCCCACCACCACCCTGTTTCGCACGCGCTTCGCGCTCGACGCCAGCCCGGCGTCCGCGTCGCTCTACCTGTCATGCGAGCTCGACGATGGCGCCGTGATCTACCTCAACGGCACCGAGGTCCATCGCGAGAACATGCCGTCCGGCGCCGTGGACGAGGGCACCGAGGCGAGCGCCGCCGTCGACGAGGCCGAGCTCTACGTCGAGATCGACAAGAGCACGCTGGTGGAGGGCGAGAACGTCCTCGCGGTGGAGGTACACCAGGCCGGCGACGACGACCTGCGCTTTGGTTGTGCATTGAGCGCGCGAGTGTCGTCCGGCGCCGCGACGCCGAGTGCCCGCTTCAACGAGGTGACAGCGGACTGGATCGAGCTGTCCGTGGCGGCGTCCGACGACGTTGCGCTGGCGTGGCCCGGGGGCGACACCGAGGTGCCCGCCGCCGGTCTCGACCCCGGCGAGCTCCAGGTGCTGGAAGGCCCCGAGTATGCCCCCGGCGACATGCTCTTCCTCTACGACGCGAGCCGGGCCACGCTGCTCGACGCGGTGCGCGTGGCGGACCGTCCCCGGGCGCGCGACGAGGCCGGACAGTGGCGCTACGCCACCGAGCCCACGCCGGGCGAACCCAACATCGTCGACATCGACGACAGCGTTGTCATCCACGAGATCATGTACCACCACCCCTCTACCGACGAGGAGTGGATCGAGCTGTACAATCGCGGCGAGGTCGCGGTCGACCTCTCCGGCTGGCAGATCGTCGACGCGGTGGCCTACACCTTCCCCGAGGGCTCGAGCCTCGCACCGGGCGAGTTGCTGGTGGTGAGCGACTTCTCGGGGCGGCTCGACAACACCAGCGACCGGATCGTCCTGCTCGACGCCTCGGGCAACCCCGCCGACGAGGTGCGTTATTTCGACGACGGCCGCTGGCCGAGCGCGGCCGACGGCGGCGGTTCGAGCCTGGAGCTGCGCGATCCTCGCGCCGACAACGCGGCGCCCGAGGCCTGGGCAGCGAGCGACGAGTCCGGTCGCGCCGAGTGGCAAGCCTACACCTACACCGGCATCGCCGAGCCGAGCGCCGTCGGACCGGACGGCACCTGGAACGAGCTGGTGATCGGCCTGCTCGACCAGGGCGAGGTGCTGGTCGACGACCTCAGCGTGGATCGCGACGGCGTGGAGCTCGTGCAGAACGGCAGCTTCGACGACGACAGCGACCACTGGCGCCTGCTCGGCAACCACCGTCACTCCGAGGTGATCCCCGACCCCGACGACCCGGGCAACAGCGTGCTGAGGCTCGTCGCCACCGGTCCCACCGGTCACATGCACAATCACGCCGAGAGCACGCTCCGCGAGGCGGTGTCCGAGACCACCTACACCGTGAGCTTCCGCGCCCGCTGGGTGTCGGGCAGCAACCAGCTCAACCATCGCCTCTACTTCAACCGGATGCCGGTCACCACGGCGGTGGCCACGCCCGGCGAGTCGGGCACGCCGGGAGAAGCTAACTCCACCGCCGCCGAGATCGGCCCCACCTTCGGCGACTTGTCACAAGACATCGCCGTCCCCGCGCCCTACCAGCCGGTGGCGATCAGCGTCGACGTCGCCGACCGCGACGGTGTCGAGAGCGTGCTCCTGTGGACCTCGGTCGACGGCGCCGCGTTTGGCGCCACCGAGATGACCGCCTCGGGCAACACCTGGTCTGGGGCCGTCGAGGGACAGGCCGCGGGCACCATCGTGCAACTCTACGTGGAGGCCGAGGACGGCCTGGGCGACAGGGCGACCTTCCCGGCGGCCGGTCCAGACTCCCGGGCGCTGTTGACCTTCGACGGCGGCGAGGCGGAGACCAACGGCCTGCACAACCTGCGCATCCTCGTCACCGGGGCCGACTCCGACTGGATGCACGACGACGTCAACCTCATGAGCGACGACCTGCTCGGCGCCACCGTGATCTACGACGAGTCCGAGGTGTACTACGACGTGGGCATCCGCCTCAAGGGCAGCGAGCGCGGTCGCCCGGAAGACGTGCGCCTTGGCTACGCGCTCCGGTTCAACGGCTACCAGCCCTTCCGCGGGTCGCACCGGGGCGTGCTCGTCGACCGCTCCGAGGGCGTGAACTTTGGCCAGCGCGAGGTGCTGATGAACCTCGCGATGACGGCGGCCGGGTCGGTGTCGGGCGAGTACAACGACCTCGCGCACGCGATCACCCCGCTGGCCACCCACACCGGCCCGGTGGAGCTACAACTCGACCGCGCCAGCGGCCTGGTGCTCGCCTCGCAGTTCGAGGACGGCGACCAGGGCTCGCTGTTCGAGTACGAGCTCATCTACTACCCCTACACCACCGACGACGGCACCGCCGAGGGACAGAAGTTGCCCTCCCCGGACTCGGTCGTCGGCACCGCCATCACCGACCTCGGGAGCGACAAGGAAAACTGGCGCTGGAACTTCCTGCTCTCCAACAACCAGGGCAGCGACGACTTCACCGGCATCATGGCGCTCGGCCAGGCCTTCGACAGCGGTGATTTCCCGCTCGACGCGGGGAGCGTCATCGACGTGGACCAGTGGCTCAGGGCCTTTGCCTTCGCCACCCTGTCCGGCGCGGTCGACAACTATGGCAGCGACGGCAGCCAACACAACGCCCGCTTCTACCAGCGCCCGGGCGACGGGCTGATGCTCTACTTCCCGCACGACCTCGACTTCTTCGGCAGCAGCCAGATGTCGGTGATCGGCAACGGCGACCTGTCGAGCTTGCTCACCATCTCCGCCTACGAGCGCCTGTACTACGGCCACCTCCAGGACATCATCCGCCGCGCCTACAACACCGGCTACCTCGGCCCCTGGTGCGACCAGATCGGCGCGCTCTTGCCGGCCCAGGACTTCGCCAGTCACTGCCAGTTCATCGACGACCGCGCCGACTGGGTGATGTCCGGCTCGCCCGACGCCGTACACGCCCGGTTCCCCGAGGTGGGCTTCGCCGTGACCACCGCTGACTTCAGCACCGCCGAGGCCACCGCCGACCTCGAGGGCACCGGCTGGATCGACGTCCGGTCCATCCTCGTCGACGGCACGGCGATCGAGCCCGAGTGGACCAGCCGCGACACCTGGCGGGTGAGCGTGCCCCTCGAGCCGGGAGCGAACACGCTCGAGCTGGTGGCT
>VGRQ01000063.1 GCA_016875315.1 Deltaproteobacteria bacterium
CGCGGCGCGAGACTGGCCGCGCTGCCCGAGATCCTCCCGAGGCGCGGCGTGGGGCGCGGCGCGAGACTGGCCGCGCTGCCCGAGATCCTCCCGAGGCGCGGCGTGGGGCGCGGCGCGAGACAACAAGATCGCAGCCCAGGCGTCGGGCGCCCAGGCTGCCTGCACCGCGTGGCCAAGTCGCGACAGCCAGTCGATGACCGGCCGGGCGGCGGCGGGCGCGACGTCGACGAGCAGCCCGTCGGGGAAGACCGCGGCCACCGCCGGCGAGAATCGCAGCAGCATGTCGCGCAGCGACTCGAGGTCGCCCCGCTCGCCCTCGCCCTCGCGGCGCTCGACACGGAGCTCCGGGCACAGCGCCCGCGCCTCGGCGAGCGCCATCCCCGGCACCACGCCCGCGCGCGCGACCGGGGGCGTGCAGGCAAGCACCCGGTCGGCACTGCGGGCGAACTCCACCAGCACCACCGCCGCCGCCGGGTCGTGGCCGCAGCGCTCGAGGCGGAAGGCCGGGAGGTGGAGCGCGAGCATACCTGAGTTTATGTTCAGGTTACTGTTCATGCAAGGGGCGTTAGGCGGGGCAGATGTGCGGTCGTTACCAGGGCGCCCTCGACCCGGCCGAGCTGGCCTTGCTCTACCGCGTGCAGCGCGAGGCCTGGGGCCGCCCCGCCAAGCTGCCCAACTGGAACGTGGCGCCGAGGCAGTCGGTGCCCGTGGTGATCCGCGAGGCCGACGGCGCGCGCGCGGTGGTCACCATGCGCTGGGGCTTCCCGCCGATGTGGGTGGCGAAGCAGGGGAAGGAGCCCTTCGACGCGCCGCCCCTGGTCAACGCCATGTCGGAAGAAGCCGCGAAGAAGCCCACGTGGTCACGCGCGCTGCGCGAGCGGCGTTGTCTCGTGCCCACGACGGGCTTCTACGAGTGGCTCACCGTGGGGAAGGAACGTTTTCCCCTTCACTTCCGGCCGCGCGAGGGGCGCACGCTCACGCTGGCGGGCGTGTGGGGGGCCTTCGACTGGGGCGAGCGCAAGGGCTGGCCCTGCGTGGCGATCCTCACCACCCGGCCCAACGCCGAGGTGGCGCCGGTACACGACCGCATGCCGGTGGTGCTCGCCCCCGAGATGGAAGACGCGTGGCTCGACCCCGGGGCCGACCCTGCCGCGTTCATGCACCCCGCGCCCGATGGCACGCTGCAGCCCGTGGAGGTGTCGCGGGCGCTCAACTCCCGGGAAGCGGAGGGTGAAGGGGTGACGATCGCCGACTGGTCGCGGGGGGCGATCGGCTGAGGCGGCTCCCTGGGGACGGGATGGGGCCCCTGGGATGGTCATCCCCATCAAAATCGGACACAGGGGGCAGTCATCCACCGGAATTTAGGACAACTCGCCGCCCGAGGGCGCTGGGCGAAGGGGACACCAGCGAATATTGCCGTTTGGTCCGTGGGGCCCTCTCCGAGATCGGCCGACCTGTCCTATTTTTCGGTGGATGACTCGGTCGAGTGTCTGATTTTCGCCTAGATGACCTCTGCTGTTGTTGTCGCGACAGCATCAGTGACCAGATTCCCCCTCGCGCGCGGCAGGGATGGAGCGGAGTGCCGCAGGCACGCAGCGAGAGCCCGGCGCCGCGCAGCGGCGGCCGCCCAAGATGACGACGACTACACCGCGCGCAGCAGCCGCTCGCCCACCTGGCGACCGTCGCGACTGCGAGTACACGACACGCGCGTGCCACCGGATGGCGCGGCCCCCAGCACCTCGAGGCGTACCGCGGCCGGCAACTCCACCTCTGGCTGCTCGGCCACCACGACGAGCGTGCTGCTGCCGAGCTCGCAGGCCCGGCCGAGACGCACGGCCTGGCGACCGAGGGGGGGCGCGTCGAGCAAGACGACCATCTCCACCGCGCCCGAGCGCACCACCTGCTCCGCGGCCCAGCCGGCGCGGTCGAGGCCGGGACGAACGACCCAGAGGGCGGCGAGATCCACGCCTTCCTCGCTCACCTCGGAGGGGCAGGCCCAGCCCGGCGCGAACACTTGTTCCATCGCGTCGATCACCACCACCGGCCGGCCGCGACGGGTGAGGTGAGCCACCCGCGGGAGCACGAGCCCGAGGCGCCCGGCGCCCGGAACGCCGGCGATCTCCACCACGCCGGGGCGCGGCCACCCGCCGATCCACGCGTCGAGCGCGGGGATCTCGGTAGACACGCGACCGGCGAGGCTCCCGCCCCGCTGCCGGACGTCGACCCGGGCACGGAGATCGGCAAGGACGGCGAGGCGGTCGAGGGCGCCCATCACCTGAACATACTATCAGGTTGCCGATCAGGCAAGCAGGCGGCGACGCGCGAGCAGCGAGGCCGCGAGAACGGCACCGAGAACCGGGCTCGTTGCCGTGCTGCAACCGCAGTCGCCCTCGGCACTGACGCCGGCCTTGTCGGCCTCGGGACAGTCCTCGTAGATCGAGGGGTCGGTGTCGTCGCAGTCGCGAGCGAGCGAGTAGCCGTCGCCGTCCTCGTCGTCTTCCTGGCCGTCGCAGTCCTGGTCGGTGCCGTCGTGCCACACCTCCTCGGCGCCGGGATTGACGGCCGCGTCGCCATCGTCGCAGTCGTCGCCCCCGGCCTCGACGCCGGCGTAGCCGTCGCCGTCGAGATCGTCGTCGTCGCCGCCCACGCAGTCGCCGTCGATGCCGTCGTAGGGCGTGTCGACGCCACCGGGGAAGGCGCTGGGCTCCGCGTCGTCGCAGTCGTCGCCGCCGCAGTCGGCTCCGTCGTGACCGTCGCCGTCGATGTCGCAGCAAAGCCCGGAGGTGGATTCCATCGCCGCGGCCTCGCCCTCGCCGGTGCCCACGAGGAAGGCCACCGCGACGCCCTCGCCGGGGTCGAGATCGACCTCGGCGGAGTAGCGAACCCCGGCGGCCCAGTCGCCGAGTGCGCCGGCACCGTCGACGAGCGCCATGTCGGCGCCGGTCTCCGCCGTCCAGTCCGCGAAGTGACCGGCCTCGAACATCAACTCGCCGCAGCCGCCTAGCGCGAGGGCAGCCCCGGTGGTGGCACCCGTCGACACCGACCAGTCGGTGGTGCCGTCGCCATCGAGGTCGATCGCGTCGTTGAGCGTCTCGTAGGCGCCGGTGCTCGCGACCTCGGGGTCGGGATCGGTCGCGAGGGCGAGGCGCAAGTCGGAGACGGTCGTGTCGCTGTCGTTCACGATGTAGAAGCGCACGATCATCCCGTGCCCGCTCGTGGGGAAGGACTCCGTCTTCACCACGGTCAGCTCGGTGGTGAGGTAGTCGTGACGCAGTCGCTGCTCGACGGGGCTGCTCTCGTCGGTGGCCTCGAGCACCAACGCGCTGTTGCCGAGCGCGGAGTTCGCCCAGAAGGCGCGCGACTCGCCGCCGGCGGTGTAGGCCAGCGAGAACATGGCGTACGTCTCGCCCGCGTAGGTGAACTCCACCCAGTCCTGGCCGACCAGCGCCTGGAGCCCGGAGCCGACGCTGCTGTCGTTCCAGGTGCCGCCGCTGTTGTAGGCCACGCGCAGGGCGTCGCCGACGAGGGTGTTGCCCGCGAGGGCGAGCGAGGCGAGGAGGAGCATGGACGCGCCCGGGAACGAGACGATGTATCAGCCGCCCGCGCTCGCGAGCACGCCGGGGCCCACGTCGATGATCGAGAGCTCGGGACGGCACCAGAACCGCAGGCGGGGCGCGTCGAGGCGCTCCATGCCGATGCCGCGCGACACGTAGAGCTGGCCGCCCGAGGGAAGATCGGTGAGGCCCACGGCCCAGGCGCGCGGCACGGCCGAGAGCGTGAGGAGCGGCCCGAGGCCGGGAAGGCGGACCTGCCCGCCGTGGACGTGGCCCGCGAGGAGCAGGTCGGCGGGGGGCGCGCCGAGCGCGTAGTCGGGACGGTGACCCACGACCACGTGGAAGCCGTCGGTATCGGGAATGCGCGCGTGTCGCGACATGGAGTCCTCGACACCGAGCAGCGTGAGGTGGAGTCCCTCGCGGAGTTCGAGGGTCCGGGTGTCGTCGACGCGCGCCACCTGGGTGCCCGCGAAGACGGCCGACCAGTCGCCCGGCTCCACGTCGCCGCGCACGGCGAAGGCGCCGAGCGTGGCGTCGAGGTCGCCGAGCGCGGTGGCCAGCAGATGTGCCTGACGACGATACTCCCCCGGGTCGCTCACCTGCACGTAGTCGCCGGCGAAGAGGATCAGGTCGGGCGCGGCGGCGCGCACCAGATCGAGCACGTGGCGCTCGTACTCGCCGACGTCGTCAGTCTGGATGTCGGTGACGAGCGCGATGCGCAGCGGGGGGCCCTCCACGCGGGTGGTGCTCAGCTCGACCGCGCGTGGCTCCACGACGAAGGCATCGACCGCGACGATCGCGAGCGCCGCGGCGAGTAGCCAGCGACGTCGCGACAACAGCACGAGCGGAAGGTGGAGAAACAGGCCCCAGGCGAGCACCTGCATCGCGCCGAAGGGCGACCACAGGCCCGCGAGGTCGCCGCCGAGACCCAGCGCCGCTGCGAACACGGGGATGGCCACGGGCAGCCAGCGACGGCGCCAGGCAAGGATGTCGAGAGCGAGCAGCGCGGCGTTGGCGACGAGGGCGACCATGGCCCCATGGGTAGCCGCCGGCGAGCGCGAGAACGGGCGCAGATACAGGTGGTGACACGCTTGCACGGGGTTTGCACCGTCGGAGGAAGGAGGCTTTTCGGGTGAAGTCTTAACCCTTAACCTCCGGCACCTTTTTCTTGTCGTCGCGGGTCGCCTCGATGGCGGTTAGCGTCGCGGCCACACAGGAGAACCCGATGTTCGCGTTCATTCTCAGCGTCGTGATCAGCCCCGCGCTCGCGTGCGGCGACAAGCCGTGCAGCGAGGCCGCCTGCCAGATGCCGGCCAGCACCGAGACGGCCGCCATCCCCGCCGGATCGACGGTGGCAAAGCTCAAGGTGAGCGGCATGAAGTGTGGCGCCTGCGCCGAGAAGGTGAAGGCGGCGCTCAACGGCGTGGGCGGCGTGACCGCCACCAACATCGACGTGACCGCCGGCACCGCCGAGGTGGGCTACGACGCCGCCAAGACCAAGGTCGACGCGCTCATCGCGGCAGTGAACGCCACCGGGCACTTCACCGCCACCTCGCTCTAGGTCGCGTAGCCCGCGAGCATGTACTCCCCGAGGGCGGCGCCCACGCGCGAGACGATCTCGATGTCGTCGGCCGTGAAGGGTCGCCTCGGGTTGAGCAACTCCACGCAGCCGAAGGTGCCCCCGCGATCGCCACGCACCGGCGCGGCAAGCACGCCGCGCGTGGTGTAGCCGGTGGCGCGATCCACCCGGCCGTAGTGACGCGAGTCGCGCTTGGCGTCGTCGATCGCCAGGGCCAGCCCGAGCTGGTAGGCGAAACCGGCGATGCCCTTGTCGAGCGGGATCACGGTGTCGATCACCGCCCGCGCCGCCGGGCCCATCGCCGCGCGGAAACGCAGGCCGTCGCCGTGCCGGGTGCGGATCAGCACTGCGCCGGCGTCGGTCGGCACGTGTCGCGACGCGATCTTCAGGGCCACGAGGCAGGCGTCGTTCGCGGTCGGAGCCGAGGCGATCTCGCCGAGCTCCATGAACAGGTCTTCGAGGCGGGTGTCGAGCGGAGCCGGTGGCGGTGGCTGAGGCGGCTCCGTCTCGTCGGTGTGATCCGGCTGGGCCTCGACCTCGGGCACAGGCGGCGGCAGGTTCGCAGGGATGGCCGCGTCGATCGGGGTGAGCTCGTCGTCGGACGACTCGAGCTCCACCGGCGCGGACGCGGGGGGAGGCGCCCGCAACTGTGGCGCGTACAGCGCCGCGAAGCTGGAGGTCGGCATCGATAAGGACGGAGGCTCGTTCACGGCCACGCGATCCACGCGAATCTCGCCGCCGGTCCGAGGGTCGCGGGCAACCGCGCCCCCGTCGGCGTCGGTGGCACACACCAGCCGACCGAAAGCGCCGAGGTCCATGCCGAGAGCCGGGAAGCCCTGCGCGAGGGCCCCGAGCCAGTTCTCCGCCTCGATCTCCACCTCGCCCGTGCCCGTGCTCACCCGCCATCGCTGCAATGCTGCCATGCGGCGCCGGATAACGCGGGCGCCGCCCGTTATTGGTGGCCCATGTACAGCGAACGCTTCGACGAGGCGGTAGCCCTCGCCGTGCGCGACTTCCGCCACAAGGTCCGCAAAGACACGCACATCCCCTACGTCACGCACCTCTTCGCCGTGGCGAGCATGGTGGGCGAGCACGGCGGCGACGAGGACCAGATGATCGCCGCCATCCTCCACGACTGGCTGGAGGACATCAAGGGCGCCGAGCCTGCGCACCTGGAGGCGCGCTTCGGCACCCGGGTTCGCGCGCTCGTGGAGGGACTCTCCGACAGCTTCACCCACCCGAAGCCGCCCTGGAAGGAGCGGAAGCTCGCCTACATCGCCAGGCTGGCGGAGAAACCGCACGAGCTGAAGCTCATCTCCGCTGCCGACAAGATCCACAACTGCACCAGCATCCGTCGCGACTACGCCATGCACCGCGAGGCGGTGTGGGGCCGTTTTACTGGCGGTCGCGACGGCACCCTGTGGTACTACCGCGAGGTGGCGCGGGCGCTGGCCGACGGGTGGGACCACCCGCTCGCCCACCGGCTCCACCACGAGGTGCGCGGTCTCTGGCACGACGCCGCGACGGTGACCGTGGATCTCTGCAAGACCGGCGTGCAGCGCCACGCGCCCGACATCGCCGACCGCCTGCTCGAGGTGGGCGCCCGGGCGGAGATGGTGGAGTGCTTCGACAAGTGCGACCTCTGCGAGCGATTCCTGCTGGCACGGATCGACGGCATCTTCACCAAGTTCCGCCTCGCCCAGGAGCTGGTCGATGCCGTGGAGATCCTCCGTGCCGAGTGACAGCGATTGGCGACGGACCACGGCAGTCCTCGGTGCAACGGCGGTTGCCGCCGGGGCCTTCGGTGCGCATGCCCTTGGGAGCCACCCCCGCCTCGACACCTGGAAGACTGCGGCGCTCTACCACCTGTTCCACGCCATCGCGCTCGCGCTCCCCGGCTTGCCGGTCGCGACACGATGGTGCTTCGCAGGAGGCATCACCATCTTCTCGGGCAGCCTCTACGCCCTGGTGCTTCTCGACGAGCCTCGGCTCGGCGCGATCACGCCCCTCGGCGGCGTGGCGTTCATCGCGGGCTGGATAAGCCTTGGTTGGAGTAAGCGTTGATCCTTCTTTCGTTCTATGCAGGCGCCGGCGTCTTCGGGCTCGTGCTCATCGGCGCGAGCGCCATCGGCTTCGACAAGTCGCACGAGGCCGAGGTTCACGCCGACGGCCACCTCGACATGAAGGCCGAGCCCGACACCCACTTCGACGGCGCCAAGCACGACGGCGTGGGCGACGACGGCGAGATCGGGGCGCTCGCCGCCACGCTACTCTCGATGCGTTTCTGGACCTTCTTCCTCGCGAGCTTCGGTCTCACCGGCGTGCTGCTCCACCTCGTGGGCCTGGGCTGGTACCTCTCGCTGCCACTCGCGCTCGCCATGGGCGTCGGCATCGGCGTGGCCGTGGCCCACCTGTTCCGCCTCGCCAACAAGCGCAGCGTCGGCACCATCGCCGACACCCAGTCGCTCCTCGGCAAGGAAGGCACCGTGGTCATCGCCGTCGAGCCCGGCAAGGCCGGGAAGATCAAGATCGAGCACGACGGCCAGACCGTCGAGTTCCTCGCCCACACCACCGACCGGCGCCTCGAGCGCGGGGAGCGAGTGATCGTCGCCGAGATGAAGGGCGGCGAGGCCACCGTCACCCCGGTCGCGCCCGCCGCCCCCGTTCCCGCCTAGCCACCTTCCCGGGAGTTCTCGATGGAGATCCTCGCGTCATCCGTTTGTTTCTTCGGGGCAGCCGCCTTCGGGCTGATCTTCCTGATCGTGCTGCTCCGCAGCTTCCTGTTCATCTGCCGCCCCAACGAGGTGCTCATCTTCTCCGGGCGCACCCACGCCACAGCCGACGGGGGCACCCGCGGCTACCGGGTGATCGTCGGGGGGCGGGCCTGGCGCGTGCCCTTCATCGAGAAGGTCGACCAGATGGACCTCGGCCTCATCCCGCTCGACCTGCACGTGCAGAACGCCTTCTCCAAGGGCGGCATCGCGCTCAACGTGCACGCCATCGCCAACGTGAAGATCGCCAGCGATCCCTCGGCGATGATGAACGCCATCGAGCGTTTCCTCGGTCGCGAGCGCGACGAGATCAAGCGAGTGGCGAAGGAGTCGCTCGAGGGCCACCTCCGCGGCGTGCTCGCGCGGCTCACCCCCGAGGAAGTCAACGAGGATCGCCTGAAGTTCGCGCAGGCCTTGCTCGACGAGGCCGACGACGACCTGCACAAGCTGGGCCTGCAACTCGACACCTTGAAGGTGCAGAACGTGTGGGACGACTCCAAGTACCTCGACAGCATCGGCCGCGAGCGCATCGCCAACGTGCTCAAGGTGGCCGACATCGCCGAGAGCAACGCCAAGGCCGAGGCCGAGCGCTTCGAGGCCAACGCCCGGCGCGATGCGCAGGTGGCCGTGCAGGAGGCGGAAACGACGGTGGTGCGCAAGGAGAACGAGATGCGCACGCTGAAGGCCGACCTCGAGGCCAAGGCCAAGTCCGAGGAGGAGAAGACCTCGGCCATGGCCGCCCAGGCTCGCGCCGAGGCCGAGCAGGAGCTCCAGGAGATCCGCAAGCGGCTGGAGGAGCTGCGCCTCCAGGCCGACGTGGTGCTCCCCGCCGCCGCCGCCCAGCGCGCCGAGGAGCTCAAGGCGCGTGGCGAGGCCGCCGTGATCGCCGAGAATGGCGCCGCCGCCGCCGAGGTGCTGCGCATGCTCACCGACACCTGGCTGGCCGCGGGATCCGACGCGAAAGACGTGTTCCTCATCCAGCAGATCGAGAGCGTCATCCGCACGGTGGTGGCGCAGGTGCAGGGCGTGGAGGTGGGCGAGGTGGTGCTCGTCGACAGTGGCGACGGCCGCGCGCTGGCCAACTACCTCTCGGGCTACCCCGCCGCCGTGGCGCAGGTGCTCGAGGAGATCAAGCGTTCAACCGGCGTCGACGTGGTCGGCGCCCTCAGCCAGAAGAAGGAGGCCTAGTCCATGCTCGAAGTCTTCGGCACCCTCGGGGCCCTGCTCTTCGTCCTCGCGTTCTTCGCGATGATGGCGGTCCTCGTCTTCCGCAACCTGCTCTACATCTGCGGCCCCAACGAAGTCCTCATCTTCTCGGGCGGCAACCGCGTGGTCGAGGGTCGCGAGGTGGGCTACCGCGTGATCAAGGGCGGTAGCTCCATCCGGCGGCCGCTCATCGAGACGGTCGACCGGCTCGACCTCACCAACATGATCATCGAGGTCAACGTCACCAACGCCTACAGCAAGGGCGGCATCCCGCTCACCGTGGCAGGGGTGGCCAACGTCAAGGTGGCCGGCCACGAGCCGGTGCTCAACAACGCCATCGAGCGTTTCCTCGGCTGGAATCGCGACGCGATCATGCAGGTGGCCAAGGACACGCTGGAGGGCAACCTCCGCGGCGTGCTCAGCCAGCTCACCCCCGAGCAGGTGAATGAAGACAAGATCACCTTCGCCGAGAAGCTGCTCGAGGAGGCGGAGCACGACCTCACGCGCCTCGGCCTGGTGCTCGACACGTTGAAGATCCAAAACGTCGCCGACGAGAAGGGCTACCTCAAGTCGATCGGCCGCAAGCAGTCGGCCGAGCTCGTCACCCGCAGCAAGATCGCGGAGGCGAGGGCCCGCACCGAGGCCATCCAGCGCGACGCCGAGAACCGCCGCAACGCGCGCCTCACCTCCATCGAGTCCGAGATGGCGGTGGCCACGGCGGAGAACAACAAGCGCATCGCCGACGCCGTGTCGCGACGCGAGGCGGTCGTGGCCGAGGAGTCGGGACGCGTGAAGGCGCTCGTCGCTCGCGCGCAGGCCGACCTCGCCGTGCAGTCGGCCCGCGTGGAGCAGGTGCGCCGGCAGCTCGAGGCCGACGTGATCGCCCCCGCCGACGCCGCCTGTCGCGCCGCGCAGTCCGAGGCAAAGGGCAACGCCTCGAAGGCCCTGGAAGACGGCCGGGCCACGGCCACCGTGCTCCAGCAGATGATCGACGCGTGGCGAAAGGGCGGGGGCAGCGCGAGGGACATCTTCCTCGTCCAGAAGCTCCAGGTGCTGCTCGGCGACCTCGTGGGCACCATCCGATCGGCGCGCATCGACCGCATCACCGTGCTCCCCGCCGACACCGGCGTGTCGGCGCGGAAGGCGGTGGCGCTGTCCGAGGAACTCAAGGGCGCCACCGGGATCGACGTGCCGCGGCTCGTCGAGGGGCTCGTCAGCAAGGGCTAGATGGAAGAACTCTTCGGCAACAAGGAGGGCCTCAAGCCCTCCCAGAACAAGGCGCTCCAGGGCCTGTACCACCGGCGGCTCCCCGCCGATCGCTGGCTGTCGCCAGAGTTCGCGCGCCGAATGACCGAGATCAGTCGCGACACCGGTCGACAGGTGGGCGTGCTGGTCGACCGTCTCGGC
Source organism: Deltaproteobacteria bacterium (assembly GCA_016875315.1). Classification (GTDB taxonomy): domain Bacteria; phylum Myxococcota_A; class UBA796; order UBA796; family SXON01; genus SXON01. Next base: position 10,518 of record VGRQ01000063.1, read on the forward strand.
GTGGTGGACAAGGTCATCGTCGGCGACGCCCACCAGCTCTTCATCCCCGACCTCGGCCGCGAGCGTGCCGGCGGCGGCCGTTTCCGCGGCGTGCGCCTGTTGCACACCCACCTCCGGGGCGAGGGCCTGAGCAAGGACGACCTCACCGACCTCGCGCTGTTGCGGCTCGACGGCGTGGTGGTGGTGCAGGCCAGGCCCGACGGCTTGCCCGGCGCCGCAGAGTACGCCCACCTGCTGCCGCCCGGCGGCGGCGACGTGTGGAAGCTCGAGCCGGTCGACAACATCCACCTCTGGGACGACGACTTCAGCGCCTTCATCAAGGGGCTGGAGGCGCAGTTCCGACCGTCCACGCGCGCAGTCGACGCTCGCGACGCGGCCGTGTGTATCTCGGTCACGACGGGACACCCCCAGGCGGCCAAGCGCTCGCTCGAGGAACTGGCGCGCCTCGCCGACACCGCCGGCCTGCGCGTGGTCGACAGCGTGCTGCAGGTGCGGCGCGAGCTCGATGGCCGCACGCTCGTGGGCCAGGGCAAGCTCAAGGATCTCGTCGTCCGCTGCATGCACAACGGCGCCGAGCACCTGATCTTCGACCAGGAGCTCTCGCCCTCGCAGCTGCGAAACATCGCCACGGAAACCGACCTGAAGGTGCTCGACCGCACGCAGCTCATCCTCGACATCTTCGCCCAGCGCGCCACCACGCGAGAGGGCAAGTTGCAGGTTGAACTCGCGCAGTTGCGCTACCGTCGCCCACGGCTGGCGCTGATGCCCACCGCGATGTCGCGGCTCACCGGCGGCATCGGCGGGAGGGGACCGGGCGAGACCAAGCTCGAGATCAACCGCCGCCGGGCCGACGAGCGCGAGCACCGCATCGAGCGGCAGCTCAAAGACATTGCCGACCAGCGCGCCATGCGACGTGACCGTCGTAAGCGCGTGGGGCTCCCCCTGGTGGCGATCGTCGGCTACACCAACGCGGGCAAGAGCACGCTGCTCAACCGCATGACCAACGCCGCCGTCGACGCGGAAGACAAGCTCTTCGCCACGCTGGATCCCACCAGCCGCCGCCTGCGTTTCCCCGCCGAGCGCGAGATCGTCCTCACCGACACCGTGGGCTTCATCCGCAACCTGCCGAGCGACCTGGTCCACGCGTTCCGCTCCACGCTCGACGAGTCGGTGGAGGCCGACCTGCTGCTCCTGGTGGTCAACGGGGCCGACGACGAGGCCCCCTTCCACAAGGCCACGGTCGAAAAAACACTGGAAGAACTTGGCGCGGGCGAGGTGCCGAGGCTGGTGGTGCTCAACCAGGTGGATCGCGCCGACCCCGAGCGCCTCGCCGCGCTCGCCCACGACTGGGACGCCTCCTGCGTGAGCGCCGTTACCGGCGAGGGAACCACCGAGCTACTGCACCGCATCGAGCGGGCCATATTCCGCGAGCGTGCGGCCTCGGCTCACGCCCTGAAAAGCGCGCCGGCCGCGCTTGCCCCCGACGCCGACTCGGTTACCTAGCGCGCGTCCGCTGGCAGGGCCCAAAAGACCTTGCCATTCTGCGGCCGTGAAGTAATGTGACCCCGCCGCGATCAAGCGGCTGATGGAGGATTCCTATGACCCTGACTCTTCTCAGTGCGATCTTCTCGCTCGTCGGCTGCCCCGGCGAGGAGTGCGACAGCGGCTCCTGCGACTCCGGCCCCAAGGACGGCGACGCCGACACCGACACCGACACCGACACCGACACCGACACCGGCGCGGACATGAGCGTCACCGCGACCTGGAGCACCGACGGCGTGACCTTCGGCATCACCAACGGCACTGGCGGCTACGCGATCGGCATGGCCCAGACGGGCAGCGGCGAGGGCTGGTACGGCGAGGACTGCATCGACGGCCCGGGCCCCAACAGCGGCAGCTACGACATCTGCCACGACGGCGCGACCGCCGCCGCCGGCCTCACCCTCGGCACCGTCTACGACCCGGACGACGTGGTGGCCAACAGCACCACGCTGTTCAACGACTCGCTCGAGTCCACCATCACGTACGTCATCAGCGACGGCACCGACTGCTGGACCTGGGGCGACGACACCACCTACTACACCGGCGCTCTCGGCTGCGCGGTCCAGTAGCACTGGCCACGCCGTCCGACTCGTCGGCAGGCAACACCTCGGCGCGGGGCTTCACGGCTCCGCGCCGAGCGCTTTTTTGGGCCGGCGCGGTGTAGATTGCGGCATGTTCCTTGCGGTGCTTCCAGCTGCTTGCGAGGCGACCGCGCTCGACAGCGGTGACAGCGCGGCGTCCGACACCGCGCTCGTCACCGGCGACGAGTGCGGGTGCGACGACGGTGACTGCTCGGCGACGAGCTCGTGGACCACGAGCGGCATTTGCATCGCGGTGCCCGACTCCCCGGAGGGCCGGCGATACTACTTCGGCATGGCCGAGACCGGCATCGACGAGGGCTGGTACGGCGAGGACTGCCTCGACGGCCCCGGCCCCAACAGCGGCGACTACGACATCTGCCACGTGATGGTCGGATGCGAACTGTGCCTGGCGACGGTGCGGGATCCCGCCGACGTGGTGCCGAGCGAGACCACGCTCCTCACCGACACCATCGCGAGCAATATCACCTATCTGCTCGCGACCGAGGCCGACTGCTGGACCTGGGGCGACGACACCCGCTACTACACCTCCGCCCTCGGCTGCGCGGCAAACTAGGCACTTCGATGTTTCTCTTCCTGGCCTGTTCCCTCGCCCACGACGACACCGCGACCTATGTGGAGGAGGCCGAGGCGCCCGAGATCTCCAGCGCCAAGGTGTCTTGCGACGTCGACGACGCGGAGTGGCAGGTGGACGTCGCGACCGAGAACTGGACCGGCGGCGGGCGCCTGTGGCTGAGCACCGACGGCGAGTACATCGAGGATCACGGGATCGACAGCGTGGAGGCCGAGGGCGACGGCAGCGCCGACCGGCTGGAGCTGGACCTCGACATCGTGGCCGACTGGACCGAGGCGAGCGGGGGCTCCTCGACGGTGTTCAACTGCGGCACCCCCGGGCTCGCTGGTTTCCTCGCCATCTTCGCCCGCGACGGCGACACCGTGGCCGACTGCCGGGCGTTTGGCGAGGAGCCGGGGCGCTGGAACCAGTGGGGCGTGGGCGAGTGCGCCACGACCGTGGAGATCAGCGCGGGCTGAGCTGGTGGGCGAGGCGCAGGGCGGCCACCATGCTGTCGGCGCGCGCGAGACCGGTGCCCACCAGCGCGTCGGCCGTCCCGTGGTCGACGCTGGTGCGCACGAAGGGGAGCCCCATCGTCCAGTTCACCGTGCGCCCGAAGTCCACGCGCTTGAGCGCCACCAGTCCCTGGTCGTGGTACATCGCGAGCACGAGATCGCTCGCATCGGGGTGCATGAACGCCTCCTCGGCGCTCACCGGCCCCCGCGCGTCGATGCCCTCGGCCCGGGCGGCGGCGATGGCCGGGGCGATCGCGTCGATCTCCTCGCGGCCAAGCAGGCCCCCCTCCCCGGCGTGGGGGTTCAGGCCACACACCGCGATCCGCGGCGCCGCGAGGCCGAGGAAGGCCCTCAGGTCGTGCTGGACGACACGGAGCGTGGCGTGTACGCGCTCGGCCGTCACCAGCCCGGGCACGCGCACCAGC
>VGRQ01000064.1 GCA_016875315.1 Deltaproteobacteria bacterium
GCCGCGCAGCAGGCCACCAGCGAGCTCGAGAGACTCGGCGAGGCGCAGTCGGCGGCATCGCCGGAGCTCAGCCGGGCGCTGCGCGAGCTGTCGTCGCGACAACGCGACATCGCCGACCGCGCCGGGCAGGCGGCCCGGCAGGCCGAGGAGCTAGGCCAGCAGATGCCCACCGGCGGTGGCGCGGTAAGCGAGGCGGCGGGCGAGGGCGCGTCGCAGGCCGGCCGGGCCACCGAGCGCATGGAAGAAGGCGACGCGATGGGCACGGAGGGCGCCCAGCAGGCGGCGGAAGACGCCTTTCGGCGCGCCTCGGAGGCCTTGCAACAGGCCGAGCAAGACATGCAGGAGATGGCGCAGGCCGGCCAGGGCGGGCAGGGCGAGGAGCCGGGCGAGCGCGCCGGGGGCCAGGGCGGCGAGGCCGGCGCGGGCGGCCGCCAGGCAGGCGCCAACGGGCAGGGCGCGCGGCAGATTGCCATTCCCGCGCCCGAGGAGTTCGAGACCCCGGAGGCCTACCGCAAGGCGCTGCTCGAGGGCATGCAGGGCGAGGTGCCCGAGGCCTACCGGGCGGCGCACCGGCGCTACTACGAGGAGCTGGTGCGCCAGTGATGCTCGCGATCCTCGCCACCCTCGGCTTTGCCGGCGATGCCGCCGAGGTACTCGCCTGCCTGGAGGTGAGCGACCTCGCCTGCGCCCAGCAACAGGCGGCCGGCCTCGGCGACGACCCGGGCGACCGCGTGGCACGCGCCGAGCTTGCCTTCTCCCTTGGCGAGTTTGCCCAGGCGCGAGATCTCTACGAGGGCAGCGAGCCGGCCGAGGCGCCCGACGACTTCGCGCGGCGGTCGAAGCTCTACCGGCTGAGCGCCGACGCCACCGCCGACTTCGCGACCGTGTCGCGAGGCGACGTGACGTTGCGCTACCGCGCCGGCATGGACGACGTGCTGGTTGACGAGGCCCTCGAGACGCTCCAGGCCGCGCACGATCGCATCGCGCCGATCCTTGGCGGCGCGCCGCCCGGCGGCGTGCGCATGGAGCTGTACCCCACCGCCCAGCGCTTCATCGACGCCTCCTCGCTCCCTGGCGCCGCCGTGCGCAACACCGGGGTGATCGCGCTGTCGAAGTGGACCCGCCTGCTCGTGTCGTCGCCGCGCGCGCTGGGGCACGGCTACGCATGGAAAGACACCATCGCCCACGAGTACATCCACTACGTCGTTGCCTGGCGAAGTCGCGACAAGGTGCCCGTGTGGCTCCAGGAGGGCATCGCGCGCAGCCACGAGTCCCTCTGGCAGTTCGACGAGCCGCCGCCACTGGCGCCGGTGGCCCAGTCACTGCTCGCCAAGGCCCTCGCCAGCGATAGCCTCGTGCCCCTGGAGCGCATGCACCCGTCGATGGCCTTCCTCGACAGCGCCGAGGAGGCCTCGCTGGCCTTCGCGCAGGTGTCGACGATGGTGGTCTACCTGCGCAAGATCGCGGGTAACGACGCCGTGTCGCGGGTGCTCGACCTCGTGCGCGAAGACCGCGACGCCCTCCAGGCCGTGGCCGACGTGTGTACCGGCGGCGACGTCGCCGCCTTCATGCGCGGCTGGCGCGAGGAGCTCGGCCGCATGAGCCTCGTGCAGAAGGAGCTGGCCACGGCCCCCACCGTGCTCGACGGCGCGGACGACGAGCTCGCCGCCGACCCCTTGCTCGGCAAGCGCAAGGACCTCGCCAAGTACGCCCGGCTCGGCGACATGCTGCTCGACGCGGGCCGCCCCGACGCGGCGCTGGTCGAGTTCGGCAAGGCGGCGTCGGGCGCCGACGGGCCCTCGCCCACCCTCGCCGCCCGCACCGCCGACGCACTCGTGGCTCTCGGCCGTCGCGACGAGGCCCTCGCTGGTCTCCGGGCGTCGATCGCCGACTACCCCGAGTACGCCGTCACCCGCCGCGGGCTCGGTCGCCTGCTCCTCGCCCGCGGCGACGTGCCCGGCGCCCTCGTCCAGTTCCGCGCCGCCGTCGATGTCGATCCCTTCGACCCCAGCACGCAGGGCGCGCTCGCCGATCTCTACGCCGCCACCGGCCAGGCGGCGCTCGCCGAGCGCCACGCTCGTTACCGCCGCATCCTCCAGAGCGCCGAGCCTCCTCCCACGTCGCGATAGCTCCCTGCCCCCCGGACCATCCATGCCGCCGAACGACGACCTCGCCCTCTACGACCGCCTCGCCCGCGTCCGCGCCGACGTCGAGGCCCAGATCGGCCGCCGCATCGTGGGGCAGCGCGACGTGGTGGAACGCATGCTCATCGCGCTCTTCGCGGGCGGGCACTGCCTGTTCATCGGCGTTCCCGGCCTCGCCAAGACCTTGCTCGTGCAGTCCACGGCGCAGGCGCTCGGCCTCGACTCCGGTCGCATCCAGTTCACGCCCGACCTCATGCCCGCCGACGTCACCGGCTCGGAGGTGCTCGACGAGGACCGCAGCACCGGTCACCGCGCCCTGCGCTTCGTGCCCGGGCCCATCTTCACCAACCTGCTGCTCGCCGACGAGATCAACCGCACCCCGCCGCGCACGCAGGCGGCCTTGCTCCAGGCCATGCAGGAGCGTCAGGTGACGGTGGGACGGCAGACCTACCGGCTGGAGCGGCCCTTCCAGGTCTTCGCCACGCAGAACCCCATCGAGCAGGAGGGGACGTACCCGCTGCCCGAGGCGCAACTCGACCGCTTCATGTTCAGCATCGAGGTCGACTACCCCTCCGAGGCCGAGGAGATCGAGATCGTCGAGCGGACGACCGGGGAGCTGGGGCCCGCGCCCGAGCCGGTGATCGACCGCGACACGCTGGTGGCCCTGCAAGACCTCGTGCGCGGCCACCTCGACCACGACGACGTGCCGCGCTTCGCCGTGCGCCTGGCGCGGGCCACCCGCCCCGGGCCCGACGCGGGCGAGGTGGTCAAGCGCTACGTGCAGTGGGGCGCGGGGCCACGGGCGAGCCAGTACCTGCTGCTCGGCGCGCGAGTACGCGCCGCGCTGCACGGGCGCCGCAACGCGAACATCGACGACGTGCGCGCGGTGGCCACCAGCGTGCTCCAGCATCGCATCGTCCCGAGCTTTGCCGCCGAGGCGGAGGGCCTGCGCGCCTCGGAGATCGTGCGCCGCATCCTCGCCGCTGTCCCGGCGCCCTGATCGCCTTGTCTGCGCCGGTGCCATGGCGGGAAGACGTCGTCGCGCGCGTAGCGAGCCTGCACCTGCGGGCGCGCCAGGTGGTGGCGGGCCTCGGCGTGGGTCTCCGCCGCAGCGTGCGGGTGGGGCAGGCGGTGGAGTTCGCCGACTACAAGCCCTACACCCCGGGGGACAGCCTCCGCGACCTCGACTGGCGCGTGCTCGGTCGTCGCGACCGGCTCGTGGTTCGGCGGTACCGCGCCGAGACCGAGATGCGGGCCACGCTGGTGCTGGACGCCTCGGCCGACCTCGGCAGCACCCCCGACAAGTGGGAATCGAGCGTCGCTATTGTCGCGACCATCGCCTACCTGTTGTTCCTCGAGAACGAGCCCATCGGCTTGCACGTGGCCGCCGGGAGCGGCGGCGCCGTCCTGCGCCCGCGGCGGGGCCGGGCCCAGCTCGCCCGCATCTTCGCCGCCCTCGCGGCCTTGCGCCCCGCCGGCCGCGCCGACCTCGCCGCCACGCTGGCCGCCGTGGGAACCCGCGCGCACGACCGCAGCCTGCTCGTCCTCGTCGGCGACTTCATGGAGCCCACCGCGCACTGGGTCGGCGCGCTCGACGCCCTCGCCCGCCGCCGGGTCGACCTGCGCGCGATCCACCTCTTCGACCGCCGCGAGTTCGAGCTGGACTTTGCGCAGCCGCTGAAGCTGTACTCCCCGGAAGGGGGTGCCGACGAGACCCTCGACCCCGCCGCGATGCGGGAGTCGGTGCGCGAGGAGGCGGCGCGCTTCGTGGCCGAGGTGCGCGATGGGGTGCGGGCGCGGCGCGGCGTGCACCAGCTCGTGGAGGCGCGCGCCGACCTGGTGCCGGTCATCGGCGAGTTCCTCCGCGGTCGCGAGGGACGATTCGGATGAGCCTCTCCCTGCTCGCCCCGGTCGCGCTCGCGGCCGGCCTCGTGCTCCTGGGCCCGGTGCTCGCCCACCTCGTGCGCCGTACACCCACCGAGCGGGTGCCCTACGGCGCGATGCTGCTCCTCGAGCGCCTTCGCATCCGCCTCGAGCGCCGGCGCCGCCTGCACGATCGGCTCATCCTTCTCCTCCGGGTGCTGGGGCTCCTGGGCCTGGTGCTGGCGGCGGCTCGTCCCGAGCTGCGCCTGCCGGAGACGCGCACGGCGATCGGCGGCAGCGGTCGCGTGGTCATCGTGCTCGACACCTCGCTCTCGATGGACCAGCGGGTGGAGGGCGAGCCCGCCTTCGCCCGCGCCCAGCGCGAGGCGGTGTCGGTGGCGCGCGGACTCGGCGAGGGCGTGCAACTCGCGGCGATCACCGCGGGAGCCCCGGCGGAAACGCTGGCGGGCTTCACCACCGATCACGCGCTGGTGGCCACGCTCCTGGAGGCCACGCGCCAGGGCTCGGGCGGCACCGACCTCGACGGCGCCCTCGCGCTGGCCCGGGTCCTGCTCGAGGGCCAGCCCGGGGAAGTGGTGGTGATCGGTGACGCGAGCGGTCCCGGGCGGCTGGCGACGGCGACCCATGGCATCGAGCGGCTCGTGGCGGCCGGGACGGCGCTGCTGCCCCGCACCTTCGCGCCTGCCCAGCCCGCCAACCTCGTCGTCACCGAGGCGCGCTATGGCGATGGCCTGGAGGGGGGCACGGTGTCGGTGACGGTGCGCAACTTCGGGCCCGCGGGCGAGGTGCCCGCCACGGTGCGCCTCCCCGACGGCGCGCAGATGACGGTGTTCGTCGAGGCCCCGGGCGCCACGGAGGAGGGCCCCGCCGAGGTGTCGGTGTCGGTCACCGTCCCCCGGCAGGCCGAGGGCGGCGTGGCCTCGGTGTCACTCGCCGACGAGGCCCTGCCGCTCGACGACACCCGCTACTTTCACCTGCCGCGCGTGGGCAAGTCGCGGGTGCTGGTGGTCGACGGCGACCCCGGCAGCACGCCGACGAAGTCGGAGGTGTACTTCCTCGAGCGAGCGCTCGCCCCCTTCGCCGGGAGCGGCGCCGGCATCGACGTGGTGGCACCCGGGGGCGTGTCGCGACTGGCGGAAGGCAAGTGGCAGGTGGCGGTGCTCGCCAACGTCGGGGATCCTTCCCCGATCGCGCCGGTCCTCGTCGACTTCGTCCGCGGGGGTGGCGCGCTCGTCCTCGCCGTGGGCGACAACGTGAGCGCGGAGGTGTGGAACCCCGTGCTGGGCGGCCTCTTGCCCTCCCGGCTCGGACGCGTTCGCGACCTCGTGGCACTCGACGCCGGCGAGGGCGTGCCGCTGGCCCTGCCCGGCGCCGACCTCGAGTTGTTCGAGCCCTTCGTGGGCGCGGGCCGCGAGGGCTTCGCGCGGGTGCGCAGCCGCCGCGTGTATTCCCTGGAGCCCTACGCCGAGTCGAGCGACGTTCGAACGCTCTTGCGCTACGACACCGGCGTGCCCGCACTGGCGGAGCGTCGCATCGGCCGCGGGCGCGTGTACCTGTGGACGAGCAGCGCCGACCTCGGCTGGACGAACTTCCCCTTGCAGGCCATCTACGCGCCCACCTGGCAGCGCCTCGTGTCCTGGCTCGGCGCCGAGCTCGGCAGCAGCGGCGCGCGGGTGAGTGGCACCGTCGGCGAGCCGGTGGAGGTGGGCGTGCCAGTTGGCGCCGAGGTGGAAGTGACCGGGCCCGGCGGCGGCCGCGTGGAGGTGACTCGCGCCGCCGGGGTGGTGCGCTTCCTGCCCACCGTCCCCGGCGCCTACGCGGTGGGTCGCGATGGTGAGCCCCGGCTCGCCGACGTGGCGGTCAACACGCCGCTGGCCGAGTCAGACGTGCGCCCCGACGAGCCCCTCGCCGAGGTGACGGCGCGCATCGATCCCGACCGGGCGCGTCGTAAGCTGGCGCTCGACCTCGCCGCCTGCTTGTTCGCCGCCACCGCGCTCGTCGCCGCGCAGGGGCTGGCCGCGCGCCAGCCGGCGGGGGAAGCCGCATGACCCGGCGCAGCCTGCTCGCCCTCGCCGCCCTCCTCGCCGCCCGCCGGGCGCTGGCCTTCGGCGAGGTTTCCCAGCTCGACGTCGCCGAGATCCAGCTCGAACGAGGCACGATCAGCAGGCCCAACGCCTGGACGCGGCTCTTGTTCGAGCTCATCCAGACCACCTCCGTGGAGTGCAACCCGCGCAGCGTGGCGGTGGCACCCGACGACCCGGAGTTGTTCGCCCACCCCTTCGCCGTGCTCGTCGGCGACGGCGCGTTCCCCGCGCTCTCCGAGCGCGCCCGCGCGCAGCTCGTCCGCTACCTCAGCTACGGCGGCTTCCTGCTCGTCGACGACGCCAGCGGCGAGGCCCAGGGCCCCTTCGACCAGTCGGTCCGCGCCCTGCTCGCGAGCCTCTTCCCCACCCGCCCGCTCGCGGTGCTGAGCTCCGACCACTCGGTGTACCGCTCCTTCTTCCTGCTGAAGGAACCGGTAGGTCGGCTCGCCACGCGCGGGGTGCTCGAGGGCATCCAGCTCGGCTCGATGCACCCGGTCATCTACTCGGGCGACGACCTCTCGGGCGCACTCGACCGGCGCGAGGACGGCCTCGACCGCTTCGCCTGCAACCCCGGCGGGGAACTGCAACGCCGCGAGGCGATCAAGCTGGCGGTCAACGTGGTGATGTACGCGCTCACCAGCAACTACAAGCACGACCAGGCCCACGTGCGCGCGCTGATGGACCAGGGGCGCATCGAGTGACCTGGCTCCTCGGCGGCGAGTGGGGGGGAAACCTCGTCTTCACCGGCGAGAGCTGGGCCATCGGACTTGCCGTGCTCGCGAGCGTAACGACGCTCGGCCTGGCGCTCCGGCCGGCACCCGTCGCGCGCCGCCGCGCGCCGGAGTGGGTGCTGCTCGCGGCGGCGCTGGCGTTGCTGGTGTGGATGGTGTCGCGACCGGTACTGATCACTGAGGGAGAGCGGGCAGAGGAGGGGCGCCTCGCGGTGCTCGTCGATGCCTCGCGCTCGATGGGGGTGGCCGAGCCCGAGGGGGGAACGCGACTCGCGGTGGCCACGGCCCTCGCCTCGCGACTGGGGACGGCCGATGTCTACCACTTCGGCGGCGACCTCCGCAGCGGCCAGCCTCCCGGCGCCGAACTTGGCGCCACCAACTTCCCCGCCGTGCTCCAGGCGCTCGCGCGTCGCTACGCGGGCGAGCGCCTCGCCGGGGTGGTGCTCGTCACCGACGGCATCGATCGCGGCGGGCTGGTGCGCGACGGGAAGATCGATGCCTCGCTCTTGCCCGCCCTGCCGGGGCCGCTCACCATCTACCAGGTGGGTCGCGACCGAGAAGTGCCCGACCTCGCCGTCACCGACCTGCGCGCCGGCTCCTTTGCTTTCCTGCGCGCCCCCTTCACCCTCGCCGTCGACGTGGCCGCCACCGGCCTCGCCGTGGAGAACGTGGCGGTGAGCCTCACCCGCAACGGCCAGCCGGCGGGGGCCAAGTCGGTGCGCCTCGGCGCCGACGGCAAGGGCAGCGCCACCTTCACCCTCACGCCCGAGAGCCCTGGTCGCTACATCTACGAGGCCACCGTGGCGGTGCCCGAGGGCGACGCGGTGCCGACGAACAACGCGATGTCGCGCGCGATCCGCGTGGTGCGCGATCGGGTGCGCGTGTTGCAGGTGTGCGGATCGCCCTCGATGGACCAGAAGTTCCTGCGCCTGTTCCTCAAGGAAGACCCGGGCGTCGACCTCGTCAGCTTCTTCATCCTCCGCACCCTGGAGGACTTCGGCTCGGGCTACCGCGGCAGCGAGCTGTCGCTCATCGAGTTTCCCTACCGGCGGCTCTTCGCCGACGATCTTGCCACTTTCGACCTGGTGATCCTCCAGAACTTCGACTACCAGCCCTATTTCGAGCACGACGCGCCCACGCTCCTGGCCAACCTCGGCGACTACGTGGAGCGGGGCGGCGCGCTTGCGATGCTCGGGGGTGATCGCAGCTTCGATCTCGGCGCCTACGGCGGCACGCCGGTGGCGGGAGTTCTCCCCGTGAAGCTTGGCCTCGAGGGCGAGGCCTCCGACGCCGCGCGCTTCCGCCCCGCGCTCACCGAGGCGGGGGCGCGTCACCCGGTCACCCGTCTCTCCGCCGACTCGGCGGAGAACGCGGCGCTCTGGTCCGGTCTCGGCGAGATGGACGGGCTCAACCTCAACGACGGGGCCGTGCCGGGGGCCGCCGTCCTCCTCGAGCATCCTGATCGCGACACGCCGGTGCTCGCGGTGCGGCAGGTGGGCAAGGGACGGACGCTCTCCCTCGCCGTCGACAGCTCCTGGCGCTGGGCCTTCGGCGAGGCGGGGAAGGGCGGCGGCAACCAGGCCTACCTGCGCTTCTGGAAGAACGCGATGCGCTGGCTCGTGGGCGACCCCGACGACCAGGCGGTGACCATCGACGTGGCCCGCGAGAACGTGGAGCCCGGGGAGCAACTGCGCGTGACGGTGCGCGTTCGCGACGCGGGCTTCGCGCCGGTGGCCGGCGCCATCGTGGCGGGCGCGGTGGATGGCCCCGAGGGACAAGTGCCGCTCTCCGGGCCGACGGGCGCCGACGGGCTGGCCAGCTTCGAGGTGCCGACGGCCGAGCGTGGCGCCCACCGGGTCAAGGTGAGCGCCCAGCTGGCCGATGGAAAGGACCTCGGGCAAGCGGAGAGCGTGTACGCGGTGGTGACGAGAGACCCGGAACTCGACCGGATCGACCCGGATGGCCAGCTCTTGCGCGCGCTCGCGGAGGCCACCGGGGGGCGGCACGTGGAGCCCGGCAGCTTCGCCGAGCCCCTGCGCGACCCGGCCGCGTCGCGGGTGGTGCGCGACCGCGAGGAGACAGCCTTGTGGGCGGCGCCGCTGTGGCCGCTGCTCGCGGGGGCGTTTGCGACGGCGTCGTGGGTGATTCGCCGTCGCCTGGGACGGAGATAGGAGGAGAAAATGATGATCATGCTGCTCAGTGTCGCGACCGCAGGCGAGCCGAACCGGTGCGTGGCCGCGTGGTCGGGCACCGCCGATGGGTGCAACGTGCGCGAGACCTTCGACATCACGTCGGGCGGCTCCTCGGAAAAGTCAGCCGAGAAAGCCACCCGTGTCGCGCTGGAGGCCGCGCTTCGCGCGTACACCAGCTACTGGAAGCTACAATCGCCGCTGGCCGACCCCGCCGAGACGGCTTCCTGCAATGCGCGCGCCGCCGATGCGCACGTGAACTGCTTCCCCGACGCCACGCTCGCCGACCTGAAGTACTGCTACGTGGCGCTGGAGAGCGCCGAGTGCTGGACGGGCGAGGTGATCAAGTTCGAGCTGACGGGCTACCGGGCCTGGGACCAGGGGCGCAAGGACATGTGCGCGGCGGTCGACAAGCACCTCGTGGCCCAGAACTACACCGACCTGGAACTGCGCCGCGCGAGGTGCGCGGCGGAGTGTGCGGCTCGCACCAAGGTGAATTGCCCGTGAGAGGCTCGAGGCTGTAGGGTCTAGGCTGTAGGCGCCGCCCGGGGTGGGCTTGTTTGCTCCGGTGCTTACTCGTGCTGCCATGCGGGATCACACTAGGCTACGGGCGTTCGAGTTGGCGGATTCGCTCGCGCTCGCGGTTTACCGCCACACGCGCAGTTTCCCTCGGGACGAGCAGTTTGGCCTCACGGCGCAGTTGCGCCGGGGCGCCGTCTCGGTCCCTTCCAACATCGTGGAGGGCTGCGCGCGATCGACCCACGGCGACTACTTGCGTTTTCTCGACGTGGCCTTCGCGTCGGCCCGCGAGGTCGAGTACCAACTGTCGCTGGCGGCACGCCTCGGCTACCTCGATCCGATCGCCCACGCCGCGCTCGCTGCTCACGCCGCCGAGACCGGCCGAGTCCTGGCCGGCCTGATTCGCGCGCTCCGCGCGCGCCACGCCACCAGCGTTGCCGCCATGCCCTGCCCGGCCACTGCCGCGTCGCCGCAGAAACATCAGGCCTAATGCCTACAGTCTAATGCCTACGGCCTCCCTGGTGACCACCCGTTGACCGACTCCCACCCCGTGGGCGGCTAGACCCTCCGGGTGACTGGCCGCCAGCGTTTCCTCGGTACCCTGCATCGCGACCCCGCCGTCGAGGGGCACCCCGTCTGGCTCATGCGGCAGGCGGGCCGCTTCCTGCCGGAGTACCGCGAACTGCGGTCGCGACACAGCTTCATGGAGCTGGTCCACAACCCGGCGTTGTGCACCGAGGCGGCCCTGCAGCCCCTGCGCCGCTTCGATCTCGACGCCACCATCGTGTTCTCCGACATCCTCGTGATCCCCGATGCCCTGGGGATGGGACTGAGCTTCACCCCTGGCGACGGTCCCCGGCTGGCCAACCCGCTGCGGGAGCAGCGCCAGCTCGAGCGGCCGCTCGGCTCACTCGACTACGTGTACGAGGCGGTGGCCCAGCTCCGCGGCGCCGCCCCGGGCCATGCGCTCCTCGGCTTCGCCGGCGCGCCCTGGACCCTCTACTGCTACATGGTCGATGGCGAAGGCGGGGAGTTTCCCCTGGCGCGGCAATCGATCCGCGCCGACGAGCTGCGGGCGCGAGCGATGCTCGACCGTCTCGCCGACCTGGTGGCCCACCACCTGCTCGCCCAGCTCCGCGCCGGGGCCGACGCCGTCCAGGTGTTCGACACCTGGGCCGGCCGCCTCGACGCCGACACGTACGCCCGGCTGGTGACGCCCGGGCTCGAGCGCATCGCCGATCGCCTCGCCGAGCACGACACAATCTTGTTCCTGCGCGGAGCCGACCAGCTGTCGCGACGGGTGGGCAAGGCCCGATTCACGGGCGTCTCCGTCGACGCGGGCGCCGACCTGTCGGCGGTGCGTCGCGAGCTGCCGGGCTGGGTGACCCAGGGAAACGTCGCCAGCGAGGTGATGCTCGGCGGCGACATCGAGGGCGCGGTGCGCGGGGTGTTCGAGGCCACCGGCGGCGCGCGCGACCACGTCTACAACCTCGGCCACGGCGTGGTGCCGGCCACGCCGCCCGAGTCGGTTGCCCGCTTCGTCAACGCGGTGCGGGCCCTGCCGTGAGTGCGGTCCCGGCGCCCGCGCTGGTCGATCGTTACCGCACGCGCGCACCCCGCTACACGTCCTACCCCACCGCGCCGCAATTCCGCGCCATCACCGAGGCGGAGCTGCGCGAGCCCTTGTCGCAGGGCCAGGGGCCGGTGGCCGTCTACGTGCACGTGCCCTTCTGCCAGCGGCTCTGCCACTATTGCGGCTGCCACGTGGAGATCCGGAAAAACCGCGATCTCGGCGCCGAGTACGTCGACGCGGTGCTCCGCGAGGCGGCGCTCTGGCGGGCCTACCAGCAACCCGGTCGCGAGCTCGGCCAGCTCGCCCTCGGCGGCGGGACGCCCACCTTCCTTCGGAGCGAGTACCTGTCGCGACTGGTCGACGGGCTCGACGCGATCTGGCCCCGCGCCCGGGGCGCCGAGCTGTCGATCGAGGTGGATCCCCGCACGGTGAGCCCCGAGGAGCTCGACGCCCTGCCGAAGATTGGCTTCACCCGGGTGAACCTCGGCGTGCAAGACGTCGACGAGCAGGTGCTCGCGGCGGTGAACCGTCCCCAGCCCTTCCCGCTGGTCGAGCAAGCATTCAGCGTGCTCCGCGGCGCGGGCCTGTCGCAAGTGGGTGTCGACCTGGTCTACGGTCTGCCGTCGCAGACCGAGGCAAGCTTCGAGGCCACGCTCGACGCGGTGGCCGGCCTGCGTCCCACGCGCATCGCCCTGTTCCAGTACGCGCACGTGCCCTGGCTCAAGCCACAGCAGAAGCTGATCGAGCGCTTCGCCCGGCCCGACAGCGACGGGCGCACCCACATGTGGGCGCTCGCCCGCGAGAAGCTCGGCGGCGCGGGCTACGTCGAGGTGGGGATGGACCACTTCGCGCTCCCCGGCGACGAGCTGGTGAGCGCGCTGGAAAACGGCAGCTTGCAGCGAAACTTCGAGGGCTACACCACCCACGCCGGGCTCGACCTGCTCGGCCTCGGGGTGAGCGCCATCGGCGGTTTCGACGGCGCCTACGCGCAGAACACCAAGGACCGGGAACGCTACGCCCAGCTCCTTGGGGAGGGGAAGCTTGCGGTAGAACGCGGCGTGTTGCTCAGCGCCGACGACGTGGAGCGGCGCCGGGTCATCATGTCGCTCTTCTGCAACTTCACCGTCGACCTGGGCAACGGGGACTACGACGACGAGAAGGCGCGCCTCGGCCGCTTCGTGGACGATGGGCTGGTGACCATCGACGGTACCAGGGTGAGCGTCACCCCCGCCGGTCGTTTCTTCATCCGCAACGTCTGCGCGGTGTTCGACCGCTACCTCGAGGCAGACGTCGCCACGCGACGGTACTCAGAGACGGCCTAGCCCATGGATACCATCGTGGTGGGCGGGGGCATCGCCGGCATCGCCGCTGCCGCTCGCCTGCTCGCACTGGGGCACACCGTGAGGGTGGTCGACCCGGGGCCGCTCGGCGGCCTGGCCCAGACGCTCGAGCCCCTGCCGGGCTGGCGGATCGAGGCCGGTCCCACCACCTTCCTCGGGCGCTCGCGCGCGGTGTTCGAGCTGCTCGGGCTCCTCGGCCTCTCGGAGGCCGTGGTGCCCCTCGCGGGCGGAGCCCGCTACTTGCGGCGCGGCGGCCGCCTACGGCGCTTTCCCTTCCGGCTCGCCGAGTTGCCGGGGCTCCTCCTCGGGCTCTTCCGCCGCCCGGAGAGTGGCCCCTCGGTGCGCGACTGGTTCGCGGCGCGGCTCGGGACCTCGGTGGCCGACGAGGTGGTGGGCGGGCTGGTGACTGGCATCTGGGCCACGGGACCAGAGGCGCTGGAGATGGAGAGCTGTTTCCCCTCCCTGTTCAGCGCGAGATCGCTGTGGGCGGCGATGCGAGCGCCCTCGGCGGGGAGGGGCACCTTCACCCTCCGCGACGGGCTCGGCGCCATCGGCGCGGCGGCGCAGCTGCACCACGTCGCGACAACGGTGCAGAACGTCGAGCG
Organism: Deltaproteobacteria bacterium; assembly: GCA_016875315.1. Taxonomy (GTDB): domain Bacteria; phylum Myxococcota_A; class UBA796; order UBA796; family SXON01; genus SXON01. The sequence continues at coordinate 13,070 of VGRQ01000064.1, forward strand.
GCAAGGTGATCGCTGGGTGGCTACCACGAGCGAGGGTGCGCTCGAGGCCGAGGCGCTGGTGGTCGCGGTGCCCGGCTGGACGCTCCGGGGACTCTGCCCCTGGCTTGCCGCCCCCGAGTTTGCCTACTCGCCCATCCTCGGCGCGCACTGGCTCAGCCCCGACGCGGCCTTCCCGCGCGGTTTCGGATACCTCGCCGGCCCACGCGAAGGCGCCGCCGTGCTCGGCACCCTGTTCACCTCGTCCATCTTCCCCGGCCGCGCGCCCGCTGGCCTCCTCGCGGGCGCCACCTTGCTCGGGGGCACCCGCGACCCGGCCGCCGTCGAGCTCTCCGACGCTGCGGTGCGCGATCGCATCGCCGCCGAGCACTGGGCGCTGACGGGCCGCCGCATCACCATCGACGCGCTCCACCTCGTGAGGCGCCCGCGCGCGGTGGCCATCCCGGGGATCGGGCACGCCGCGCGCCTACAGAAACTATCGTCCTTGCCACCACGCTTTGCGCTCGCGGGGGCCTGGTGCGGCGGGGGGGCGATGGACGACGCGGCACGATCGGGACTCGCGGCGGCCCACCGGGTGACGGCATGAAGGCCCAGCGCAGCGTGGGCCTCGTGGGCCTCACCTGGCGGGAGGCGCCCACCTCGCTGCGCGCGGTGGCGGCCGCGCCCCTGTCCAACGCGGAGTGGGGCGGGCTGGTGGCCCAGGGGGCGCGGGGGCTGGTGGAGGTACACACCTGCGCCCGCTCGCTCTGGGTGATCGACGCCGACGACGCCGCGTGGACCGGCGCGCTCTTGCAGGCGCTGGTCGAGTCGCGACTGGAGGGCGCCGGCGCGGCGGTGGTACCCCAGGCGATCACCGGCGACGAGGCGGTGCGGGCCCTGCTCTCCATCGCCATCGGCCTCGACAGCTTCGTGGAGGGCGAGGCCGACGTGGGCGGGCAGGTGCTCGATGGTTTCGCCGCTGCCGCTGCGGGCGGTCGCGGCGCGGCCGACCTGGCCGCCCTGG
>VGRQ01000065.1 GCA_016875315.1 Deltaproteobacteria bacterium
CGTCCAGGCACACCAGGTCGTGATCGGCGAAGCGCACCACCTGCTTCTTCCCGGGCCAGGTGGAGGATCCTTGCCGCGTGACCGGCACCCAGGCTGGACCTCGCTGCATCTCGGCGATGCGGAAGGCCATGCGCGTCCCGGGCTCGCCGGTGTGCGCGAGCGCGCGCCCCACGGCGAAGCAGTCGATGGGCGCGCGGTTGGCGCGGAGCTTCTCCACCCGGTGCTCGTCGAGGTGCCCCGACCCGAGGATGCGGACCTCGCGCATGCCGTGCCGATCGAGGGCCTCGCGCACGGTGCGCGCGCCGCGGGCGAGATCGTCGTGATCGATACGCACGATGGACACCCGCTCGCGGGCACGCCCGAAGCGGCGCACGCCGTCGACCGGGTCGTCGTCGGGGAGCGTGTAGTGCCCGAGTGTGGGGAAGTGCAGGCGGAAGGCGTCGTAGGCGAGCTGGTCGTCGCCATAGGTGGCGAGGAAGGTGCTCGACATCGTGCCGAAGGCCGGCACCCCGAGCAACAGCGACGCCGCCGCGTTGGTGGTGCCCGCCGCCCCACCGATGTAGGCCGCCCGCGCCGCCATCAGCGCCGCCGTGCCGCTGCTGTTGCGTCGCGAGCCGAAGTCGTACACTGCGGCCTCCCCCGCCGCGAGGCAGAGCCGCGCTGCCCGGGTAGCCACCGCCGTCGAGGCGCCGACGAGCTGGAGGAGTCGCGTTTCCAGGAGCGTACACGCGATCAGGCTGCCCGTGAGCCTCATCACCGGCTCGCCCGGGAAGATCGGCGTGCCCTCGGGCACCGCGGCCACCTGGCCGTCGAAGCGGAGCTCGGCGAGCATGTCGAAGAAGTCGCCGGGTACCTTCGCGAACACCGGGTGCTCGCGGAGCAGGCGGATCTCGTCGGCCGAGAAGGCCAGCGATTCCACCGCCTGCAGGGCCGGTTCGAGCCCCGACGCCACGAGGAAGCCCCAGCCCTCGGGCAGCTCGCGCGGGTAGAGGTCGAAGGTGGCCTCCCCCCACAGGCCATCGGCGTGGTAGGCGGCGGCCAGCACGAGCTGGTAGAACTCCCCCACCAGCCCACGCGCGCCCGGGATGAAAAGCGGTCGTTCCATGCCCTCGCCGTCGCGTCCTCGCCCGGATCGTACCGCGGGCGGGGGGCTCACGGTCAACGCCTACTCCGCCGGGTGGCTTCGCCGGGGCTTCGCGTGGGTGTACCCGGCCGAGGTGCTCGGCGGTCGCGCCCAGCGCGGCGAGCGCGTCCGCGTGCAGGCCGAAGACGGCACCGTCCTCGGCCAGGGCATCGCCGACGACGGGTGGATCGCGGTTCGCCTCCTCGCCGACGCCGAGGGGGAGTTCGAGGCCGGCGTGGCGCGGCGCGTGCAAGCGGCGCTGTCGCGACGAGTCGCGGTCGACGCGACGGCGCGGCGCCTAGTCAACGCCGAGAATGACGATCTCCCCGGCATACGGGTGGACGATTACGCCGGCCACGCGGTGCTCAGCCTCGACTCGCCCTCGCTCGACGCCGTGGTCCCGGTGATCGCCCGCGTCGTCGACGCGCGCTCGCTGGTGGTGGCCTACCGTCGCGATCCCCGGGACGCCGGGCCGGCCCCTGCCGCGAGGATCGCGGGGGGCGCCGACCCCGGCGAGGTCGAGGTCACCGAGCTGGGCCTGCGCTTCGCGGTGCGGCCGGCGCTCGGCAAGGACGCCGGCCTGTTCACCGACATGCGCGAGCTCCGGCGCTGGCTCTCCCCCTGGTGGACCGGGCGGCGCGTGCTCAACCTCTTCGCCCACACCGGCGCCTTCTCGGTCTCGGCGGTGGCGCACGGTGCGCACCGGGTGGACAGCGTCGATCTCTCGGCGCCGCACCTGTCCCGGGCACGGCGTAACTTCGATCTCAACGGCTTGAACGCCGAGGACCACGGCTTCTGGGCCGAGGACTGCTTCAAGGCGCTCGACCGCCTCCGCCGCACGGGACAGGCCTACGACGTCGTCGTGGTCGACCCGCCCGGGTACGCCCGCTCCGACGACGGCGGCTGGCAGGGCGAGAAGGACTGGCCCCGCCTCGCCGCCGCCTGCCTCCGCGTGCTGGCCGCCGGGGGCTGGCTCGTGGCGTGCAGCAATCTCGGCACCCAGTCGCCGCGCCAGTTCGCCGGGGCCCTGTCGCAAGGCGCCGAGCGCGCCGGCCGTCGCCTGCGCGTCATCCACGAGGCCTGTCCCCCCCCGGACCACCCGGCCGCGCTGCATTTTCCCGAGGCCCACTACCTGAAGGCCTGGGTCGTGGTGGTGGACTGATGCCGCGCGCCGTGTCCCGAACCAGCATCCCCGGTCGACCGGCCGAGATCGTGGTCATCACGGTGACGGCGGCGCAGGATCGCCGGCGCCCCCAGCCGCGGGGGCCCGTCGTCGTCGTTACCGGAAATGTACACGGTGACGAGTGTACCGGCACCGGCGCCGTCTTGCGCCTCGCCCAGGCCCTCGAGCCGCTCTTGCTGCGCGGGACGGTACACCTCTACCCCTCGCTCAACCCCGAGGGCTTCGAGCGTCGCCAGCGCCGCGTGCCGGAAGACGAGCAAGACCTCAACCGGCTGTTCCCGGGCGACCCCGAGGGCTCGCCCAGTGAACGCCTCGCCGCCGCGGCCTGGGGCGACATCGCCTCGCGGCGCCCCGACGCCCTGGTCGACCTCCATGCCGACGCGCCCGGGGCCATCCCCTACGCGCTCGTCGACCGCGCGGTGGCCCTGCGCGGCGAGGCGCGTGCCAACCTGGAGTCCCTCGCCGAGTCGTACGCCGTCGCGACCGGGCTCACGGTCGTCCGGGAGTACCCCGACGACCGGTACAGCCGATTCCGCCTCGACCGCTCGCTCACCGGCGCGGTGCTCAACCGCCTCCGCGTGCCGGCGGTCACCGTCGAGGCGGGACCGCGGCTGGTGCTCGACGAGGCGGCGGTCGAGACCGCCACGCGGGCGGTGGCCGGGGTGCTCCACGCGATGGGGCTCGTGGCCGATCCGGTGTCGCGACATGCATCGCACGTCAGCGGGGGGCCCTGGCGCCGGGAGTCGGGACCGCGTGCCTCGACCAGCGGCGTGCTGGTCCCGCGGGTGACACCCGGCCAGCCGGCGCGGCGGGGGACGGTGGTGGCCGAGGTGCGCTCCCTGGCCGGCGCCCTGCTCGAGGAACTGGCCGCGGAGAGCGACGGCTTCGTGCTGTCGCCGGCAGAACGGGCGCACGTGGTGGCCGGGGTGCCCGCGTGCACCTGGGTGACCGGGGAGCGCGCCTGAGCGGCACCCTCCACGTGGTGAGCGTGCCCATCGGCAACGCCGAAGACATCACGCTGCGCGCGCTGCGGGTGCTGCGCACGGCGCACCTGGTGGCCGCCGAGGACACGCGCAGCACCGCCGCCCTGCTCGCCCACCACGGGATCTCGGCCCGGCTCGTGGCCCTGCACGACCACAACGAGCGCGAGCAGGCCGAGCAGATGGTGGCCCGGCTGCAGCGCGGCGAGGAGATCGCGCTGGTGTCGGAGGCCGGCACGCCGCTGGTGAACGACCCCGGCTTCCGGCTGGTGCGTGCCTGCATCGACGCGGGCCTCGCCGTCGACGTGGTGCCCGGCGCGTGCGCGGCGATCGCCGCCCTCGTCGGCGCGGGCCTGCCCGTCGATCGCTGGCTCTACGCCGGCTTCTTTCCCCGGGAAGCGGGGGCGCGGGCGCGGCTGGCCGACGAGCTGGGCGGCCTGCGCGCTACGCTGGTGTTCTACGAGTCGCCGCAGCGGCTGGCGGGCACCCTCGACTGGCTGGCGGCCACCTGGCCCGCGCGCGAGCTGTGCGTGGCGCGCAACCTCACCAAGCAGCACGAGCAGTGGCTGCGGGGTCGCCCCGCCGACCTGCGCCGCGAGCTGGGCGACGAGGACCGCGGCGAGGTGGTGCTGCTCGTCGGACCGCCCGCCGAGGCGCCGCTGGTGCAAGATGCCGACGCGCTCGCGCAGGAGTTGCTCGCGCGGGGACTCGACCCTCGGACCGCGCGCGATGCTCTCGCCGAAGCGACGGGCCTGTCGCGACGCGACGCCTACCGGAAGGTGCTCGACCTGCTGGGCCGCTAGCTAGTCCACCCGCACCATCGCGCAGGTGAGGCCGATGCGCTCGGTCTTGCCGTTGCAGGTCTTGGAGCGGTCGAAGTACACGACGTGGCGCCCCTTCTCCGAGATGGGGATGCTCACGTCGAAGCGCGGGCCCCACTTCGGGTCGTCGGTGGCGGCGATCGCGCCGGGCCCCTTCACCCAGTCCACCCAGGTGTCGGCCGAGTAGGTGCAGCCCGCGCCGCCCTTCTCCTTCTTCTGGAGCATCGCGGAGAACTTGATCGTCCCCGGCGCCTGCACCGCCGCGTGGTTGTCGCTCGCGTCGGGCGCCCAGGCGCTGTCGGGGTCTTCGCAGCTCTCCCAGATGTACTCGGCCGCCGCCTTCTGGAACTTGCCCGCGCCGATGGCGTTCTCGAGCTCGTTGAGCTTGCCGTCGACCATGGTCTGGTACTTGTCCTGGAGGGTGAGCTGGCAGCTCGCCTTGTCGACCGCCACGAGGAACTTGCCGCGGATCTTGTTGTTCGGGCTGTTGTCGACCTTGCGCTGCTGCTCCTTTTCCTTGGGCTTGAGCGCCTTGAGTTCCTTGTTGACCGCCTCGGCGGCCTTGGTGGCCTCCTCGATGCTCACCCCGGCGATGGGCGCGACGGCCGCTGGGTCGCACACGCCTTCGTGAACCGAGGCGTAGGCCTTGCAGAAGCCCTCGGTGTTGGGCTTGGTCTCGAGGCAGGTGGCGATGCCGTTGGCCGCCACGGTGCAGGTGTAGTTGTAGACCGAGCCCTGCGAGCCGGCGGTGTAGTCGGCGAGGAGCTTGCCGCCGTCGTCGCGGAAGCGGAGCCGCGCCGAGGCATCGGGCTTGTTGGGACCGGCCGGCTGCGGCTTGCTGTACACCCAGCTCGTGCCGGCCAGCTTGTTGACATCCACGTCGCAGGCGGGCTTTTCTGGCTTGGCTGCCTGCTGGGGGGGCTGGGGCATGTCGCAGGCGAAAAGGAGGGCGAGAAGCATGGCGACTCCGGTGGGCGCGAGGGGTGTAAAGCCGCGGTCGGGGCGATGTCAAGCGGTCGAAAGAAGCGCCCCGTTGACGAGGAATTGACCCCCGCCTTGTCACACTTGATGTCTGATTGCCCCCGCTGCGGACACCTCTCGCGGGGAGCCTTGACCGACTCCTTGCGGCGAGACGTGGAAACCACAGCGCGACTCTGCTACAAGGCGTGGCCCAACCCCACCACCGGCGCTGACGCGCCAGGAGTTCCCCGTGACGTTCATTTCGGAAGCCGTCGAGTTCTACAAGGAAGGCAAGTGGGGCATGCACCTCATCCTCGCCTGTCTCCTCGTGTCCATGGGCATCATCATCGAGCGCATCAAGGTGCTCTGGCTCGACTGCGCGGAGAACAAGCACGCGCTGCTCACCGGCCTCAACCAGCACATCATGCGTGGCGACACCCAGGCGGCCATCCGCTGGCTCTCCAGCCAGAAGCAGGGCCCGATCAGCCGCATCCTCCGCGCCGGCCTCATGAAGGCCCACCGCCCCGACAAGGAGATCCAGGCGGCCCTCGACCAGGCCTCCCTCTCCGAGGTGCCCCGCATCGAGGCGCGCACCGGCTACCTCGCGGTGCTCAGCAACGCGGCCACGCTCGCCGCCCTCCTCGGCACCATCTCCGGCCTCATCACCACCTTCGGCGCGGTGGCCGACGCCGACCCGGCTGCTCGCGCGATGCTCCTCTCCGCTGGCATCTCCGAGGCCATGCACTGCACGGCGTTCGGCCTCGGCGTCGCGGTGCTGATCATCCTCATCTACGCGGTGATCCAGGCGCGTACCCAGCACACCCTCGAGGCGATCAACGAGTCCGTGGTGGCCGAGATCAACTTCGTCCTCTCCAACCGCGCGGCCAAGCAGGAAGGCGCGGCGGCGGCGGGCTAGGCCATGGGCGTCCAGATCGAAGGCGGCAAGGGCCGCGGCAAGGGCATGATGGTGGACCTCAACTTGGTCCCGTTCATCGACTTCTTGTCGTGCCTCATTGCCTTCTTGATGATCACGGCGGTCTGGACGGAGATCCACTCGCTCACCATCGAGCAGAGTGTCAACACCGATCCGCCTGATCCCAACATCACGCCCCCGCCCGACGAGGTGCCGCCGCTCACCGTGCACGTCCGTGGAGACGGGCACTGGATCGGCCGCAAGGTGGAAGAGGGCACCAACATCCCCAAGCTCGGCGACGAGTACGACTACGCCAAGCTGGAAGAGATCATGGTCAAGGACCACGAGACCTACCCCGAAAAAGACCAGGTCATCATCAACACCGATGACGGCGTCAAGTACGAGGAGATGGTGCTGGTCCTGGACATGTCCCGGAAGGTTGGCTACCCGAAGACCCTGCTCGCCGGCGGTGCCGCCCAGGCGGTCCCCCCCGAACTGGCCGTGCCGGCCCCCGCAGGAGGCTAGTCCATGCCCGTCATCACTCCAGGCCGTCGCCCGGCGTACCCGCCGATCGGCCGCCTTCGCACCAGCCCCCTCTCGGGCGGCAAGAAAAACGGCCTCGTCAGCCTCAACCTGACGGCGATGGTCGACATGTTCACCATCCTCGTCATCTTCCTCATCCAGATCTTCAAGGCCACGGGTGAGGTCGAGCTGTCCGAGCGCATCAAGGTGCCGCAGAGCATGGCGGGCGAGCCGCTGGAAGACCAGACCGCGGTCGTGCAGGTGGCGGAAGCCACCGACGCGCCGGGCCAGTACGCCATCCTGCTCCTCGACAACCAGCGCATCCCGGCCGAGGACATGGGTGACCCCCTCGTCGACCAGGCGGGCGGCCCCATCCCGGGCCTCTCCAAGCGCCTCGAGGAAGCACGGCTGTTCCGCGAGAAGATCGAGGGTCGCGACCCGACCCAGGCCTTCCAGGGCTCGCTGGTGATCCAGGCCGACATCAACACGGACTTCCGCCTCGTGCGCCGCGTCATCGGCAGCGCCAACGAGGGCGGGTGGGCGAAGATCAAATTCGTCACCACCCCGATCAAGTCGGACAAGCCGGAAGAGGGCGAGGCGGCCGCCGAGTAATCCCCGGCGCGCGCACCAGAGGCGGTCCCCAGCGGGCCGCCTCTTCGTTTTTGCGATGCCGCGATAGGCCCGGGGTCTTGTCCCACCTGGCCGCCCTTCGAGACGCCCTCGCGCACGAGCGCGCCGCCGTGGAAGAGGAGCACGCCCGCCTGGCCGCGCTTCCCCTCCCCGCGCGCGCCGCGGCCGGCTTCAGCGTGTACCCGCTGTCCATCGAGGCCACCGAGCTGCGCTCCAAGGGGCGCGTGAACGTGGTGCTGCGCGGGCGAGTGCCCGCCGACCTGCTCGCGGCAGGCGACCCGGTGCTGCTCGCGCCGCTGGGCCGCCCCGACGAGGGCCACGCCGCCCGCGTGGAAGGTCTCGACGAGCACACGCTGGAACTGCGGGTAGACGACCCGCCGCAGGGGGCCGGGCCGTGGGTGGTATCGCGACGACTCGACTTCCACGTGCACGAGCTCCAGGTGGCGGCGCTGGAGCGCGCCGAGCGACTCAGCACGCCGCTGGCGAGCCTCCTGCTCGGCTACGAGAAGCCCTACCGCGCCGACCCCTACGAGCATGCTGCGTTCGCGATGCTCGACCCCTCGCAGCGTGCCGCCGCCGAGCTGGCGCTCGGCGCCACCGAGGTGGGCCTGCTCCACGGGCCGCCGGGCACGGGGAAGACGGCCACGCTGGTGGCCATCCTGCGCGCGCTGCGCGAGCTGGGCGAGCGTCCCTGGGCCCTCGCCGACAGCAACGCCGCCGTCGATCACCTCGCCTTGCAGGCCCAGGCCGCGGGGCTCGACGTGGTGCGCCTCGGGGCCAGCGCGCGCATCGAGAGCGCGGTGCAGCACCTCACCCTCGAGTGGCGCATCCTCAACGGGCCCCGCTCCGCCGTGATCCGCGAGCTGCGACGCCAGGCCGCGCGCACCACCGGCCCCGAGGGCATCGAGCTGCGCGACGCCATCCGCGCCGAGTGGGCCGCCGCCAAGCGCGAGCTGCTCGCCTCCGCCGACGTGATCGCGATGACCCTCGGGACGCTCCACACCCGGGGCACCGAGCTCGTGGCCCCGCGCACCGCCGTGGTCGACGAGGCCTCGCAGGTGGCGGAGCCCGCGCTCTGGCTCCTCGCCGCCCGCGTGAAGCGATTCATCCTCGCCGGCGACCCGATGCAGCTCGGGCCGGTGGTGAAGAGCCGGGATCCCCGCCTCGAGCGCTCGCTGCTGCAGCGCCTCGTCGATGGAGGATTCCTCTTCCCCATGCTCACCACGCAGTACCGCTTCAACACGGAACTACAGGCCTTGTCCGCTGCGACTTACGGTGGCAAGCTCAGCGCCCACCCCAGCGTGGCCGAGCCGGTGGCGAGCCCCGCGGCCCAGTGGATCGACACCGCGGGGATGGGGCTCGACGAGGAGCGCGACCCGCTCGACTCGCTCTACAACGTGGGCGAGCTGCGGCTGCTCAGGCGCGCGTGGGACGAGCTGCTCGCCCAGGGCGTGCGTCCCGACCAGGTGGGCATCGTCACCCCCTACCGCGCGCAGTTGTCGCGACTGCGCGAGATGTTGCCGGGCGTGGAGGCCGGCACGGTCAACGCCTTCCAGGGCCGCGAGAAGGACGTCATCCTCGCGTCCTTCGTGCGCAGCAACCCCGAGCAGGATCTCGGCTTCGTGGCCGACCCGCGGCGGCTCAACGTGGCCGTCACCCGCGCGCGCCAGCGCTTCGTCGGCGTCGGCGACGTGGCCACGCTCGGGGCCTCGCCGCACTTCCAGCGCCTCGTCGACGGGATCGCGGCGCTCGGCGGCTACCGCTCCGGCTGGGAGTTCGAGAGCTAGCTCGCGGCTCGATCAGATCCGGCGGAGCTTCATCTGCACGTCGCCCGACCAGTGGGCGGCGAATCCGCGAACGCAGGTGTCGAGGTAGCGCTCGTAGTCGTCGAAGAGCGCATCGCCCCAGGTTTGCCGGATGTAAGCCTCGTGTTGCCGCATGCGACGCAGCCACTCGCCGGTGGTGCGGCCGTAGTCCTCGCGGCGCATGTGCAGCTCGCGGATCTCCCAGTTGGGGTTCACCGCCGCCACCAGCTCTTCCACGCGGGGGTTGCGCCCGCCGGGGAAGATCACGTCGGCGGTGAACTGCAGGTCGAGCAGGTCTTGCCGCTTGCGGGGGATGCGGTTGGTGAGGATGGCCTGGAAGCCGAAGTGCGCGCCGGGCTCCACCCACTCCGCCAGCTTGTTGAAGTACTGGCGGTAGATGTCGATCGCCTTGCCCTCGCGGGCCTGGGCCGGGGAGCAGAGGTGGTCGATCATCTCGATGCTGACGAGGCCGCCGTACTTCTCGGCCGGCTTCCAGTCGCGGTAGTCGCAGATGTGGATCTGGGTGCGCGGCAACTTCCGCGCGAAACACCACTCGGCCTGGGCGGTGGACAGCGTGACGCCCTCGGCCCGCTTGACGCCGCGGCGCACGCAGTAGTCGAGCATGGAGCCCCAGCCGCAGCCGATGTCGAGCACGGTCTTGTCGGCGCTGAGCTCCGCGAAGTCGTAGAGCACGCGCGCCTTGTTCTCCTGCGCCTCTTCGAGCGACTGGTCGGGGCGCTCGTACACCGCGCAGGTGTAGTGCATGTTCTCGTCGAGCCACAGCTTGAAGAAGTCGTTGCTGACGCTGTAGCTGACGTCGATCTCGGCCTGCGTGGAGGTCATGGTCGCTCCGGAGTGCGGCGCCGGCTAACCGACCGACGCGGGACTGCACGCTCGCCGCGGATCATTCCCGCCGGTCAGTGAGGCGGCGCGCGGATAGTCGAGCGCATGCGCGACCCGAGACTCAGCTTCGCGGTGGTGCGCGAAGACCCGGTGGTGGAACTCGCCGAGATCCGGCGCCTCGGCGCGGAGGATCCCGCCGTGCTCTGCGTCGCGAGCGGTGGGTGCACCGGGCTGGCCATCCAGCACGAGTTCCCCCGGGCGAGGCTGCGGCTGGTCGATCCCAACCCGGCGCAGCACGCTCACGTCGAGGCCAAGGTGCGCGCGCTCGTCGACCGGGCGCCCCTGTCGCGCTTCAACGTGGGGGGCGACGATCCCGAGGGCCTCAGCGAGGGGGGTCGCTTCGAGGCGCTCTTTCGGCAGTTTCGCAGCTTTCTCCGCGAGTTCGTTGCCCCGCGCGACACCATCGAGGCCGCCGCCGCGGGCGACGCGAGGGCACGCGCCCAGCTCACCGCCGCGGCCTACTGGCCCGTGGCCTTCGACCTGTTCTTCTCGGACTCGATGCTGGTGGCCACCTTCGGGCCGCCCGCCGTGCAGCACGGCACCCCCGGGAGCTACCCGCGCTACTTCCAGGCTGCCGTGGAAGACCTGCTCGAGTCCCTCGGGCCCGAGCGCAACCCCTTCCTCTCCCACCTGCTGACGGGCCGCTACCGCGACCGCGCCCGCCCCCTTTACCTGCGACGCACCGACCCGCCTCGCTGTCGTTTCGACCACCTGCTCGGCACGCTCGACGATGTCGACGACTACGGCGCCTACGATCTCGTTCACCTGAGCAACGTGCTGGACTGGACGCCGCCGGCCGAGGTCACGCGCCTCGCGTCGCGAATCGCCGGCGAGCTCCACCCCGGCGCCGTGGTGACGATTCGCCAGCTCAACAACGAGCGGAGGGTGGAGGAAGCCTTCCCGGGGGTGGCCTTCGAGCCCGGCCGCGCCGAGCTCCTCGCCGCGGCCGAGACCTCGGGCTTCTACAACCGCGTGCTGGTGGGGGTGAAGGCATGAGCGAGGTCTACGAGCTGTCGCGACCGGCCGTCCCCGGGGCCCAGCTCGCGCGCGTGCTCGCGCTGGTGGAGACGACGGCCCGTCGTTTCGACTGGCGCCAGAACAGCTACGTCCAGGGCCTCGCGACGATGTCGCGCGAGGACTTCGTCGAGACGCAGGTGCAGTTCTTCTGGGCGGTCACCTTCTTCTCGCGACCGATGTCGCTGCTCGTCGGCAAGATCCCGCGCACCGGGCAACGCGTCGAGGTGCTGCGAAACGTGTGGGAGGAGCACGGCGAGGGCAACACGCGCGGATCCCACTCGGCGACCTTTCGCGAGTTCTTGTCGCGACTCGACGGGCTCGACGACGAGGCCATCGAGGCGCGCGTGCTCTGGCCCGAGCTGCGCGCGTTCAACACCACCCTCGTGGGGGCCTGCCTGCTCGACGAGTGGATCGTCGGCGCCGCCACCCTCGGCATGATCGAGCACCTGTTCCAGGGCATCTCCGGGGCGATCGGGCGAGGCGTCCTGGCGCGGGGGTGGCTGCGTCCGGAGCAGCTCGTCCACTACGACGTTCACGAGCAGCTCGACGTGCGGCACTCCACCGACTTCTTCCGCGCCGTCGCCAGTGGCATCGGCAGGTCCACCGACGACTACTACGTGGAACAGGGCCTGATGCAGGGCGCGAGCGCCTTCCTCGGGCTCTACGACGGGCTCTACCGGGCCCGCGAGCGAAGGTGGACGCGACCCCATCGCCTGCCTCACGTGCGGGTGTGATCCGCGTCTTCCGGGTCGACGGCGAGCGCGACGCCTGGGCCGCGCCGGTGGCCGCCCTGGAAGGGAGCGCCCGCTACCCGCTGGGGGCGGACCGCTTCCGCATCGACCACGGGCGAGACTACTTCGCCTTCTTCGACCGCCTCGGCGAGCTCGCCTACTACGTGGCCGCGGAAGACGGCGAGGTGCTGGCCGTGGGCTGCGGCGTGATCCGCGAGCTTCCCGGCCTGGGACCGGCCTGGTATGTCGGCGACCTGAAGGTGCGGCCCGACCGCCGCGGCGAGCACATCCCCCTGCGGATGCTCGCCGCGGCCTTTCCCGCCGAGTACCCGCTCTGCCGACGCGGCTACGGGATCTCGATGAACCCGCCCGAGGGCGAGAACCGGGTGTTGCGGATCTTCCGCCGATTCCCGGTGATCCCCATCCACCATGCCGCCACGCTCGCCTTCTTCTCGCTCTCCGCAGCACAGATGCGCGCCGCGGCGCCGGTCGTGCATCGTCACCGGGGCAGCCTTGGTTACCTCTCCCTGCGCGGCGTGAAGGACCTCGTGCTGGACTCCACCGCCGCGCCGCTTCACCTGCTCCACGTGCAGCACGGCCCGCTCGCAACGCCCGCTGACGACGAGCCCGTCGAGGGCGCGGTCCACATGCTCTGCACGCCGCTCGGCGACGACCTGTGTCGCGACATGATCGCAGTGGGCCTCCCGGTGACAGCCACCGCCACGGTGATCGCCCACCGCATGGAGGGCTACGATTGGCGACAGGTGCTCACCAGCGACATTTGATGCGGCATTTCGCCACATCGCGAGTGCTTGCGCGTTCGCCGAACTGCGATATTGCGCCTCATGTCACACGACCTGTCCGCCCGCGTTCGTTCCGACGCTGCCGTGGCGATTCGCGCCGCGGGAGAGATGCAATTCGGCGTGGTCCGCGCCCTCGAGGGCGACCGGGCCGTGGTCGAGTTGGCCCATCCCCTCGATCTCGGCGCCGCCTCCGAACTCAAGGTGGAGCTCGGACCCGTGCTCGGTCACGCCCTCTGTGTCGCGACGGCTGGTCGCACGCTGCTCACCGCCGACGAGGAAGCGAAGCGGCAGTTGTTCCGGGTGGTCGAGGTGGCCGAGGGCGACGCGGATCGCTGGCTACGCTGGCGGCAGGCCCTGATCGACGGCGGCACGTTCACCGACCTGAGCGGCCTCACCACCAGCAGCGTGTCGGGCAACGAGCCGAATCGCCGCGGCGCCCTGCGCGACGTCCTCGCCGCCGCGGCCCAGGCGGTTCGCCCGGGGGTGGCACCCGCGGAGATCAGCGTAGAGATCCCCGGCCCGCGGAAGCGCGACTAGGGCGCGAGCAGCAACCGCTGCACCAGCGTGACCAGCTCGCGCTCGCCCTGCGTGACCACCCCGTCGGCACGCGAGACCGAGGCCATGTCGTAGAGCACGGCCTTGCGGTGGTCGTCGCTGGCGAGTCGCTGGCGGATCACCCGGGCGTGCTGGTGGAGCGCGGTGAGGGTGGCTTCGTCGCTCGTGCCCTTCACCTGCGGCAGCGCCCGCTCCATGGCCTGCTCGATGCGCGCGCCGGGCGCGGAGTGGCTGCCGAGGGCCGTCCATCGCGCGAGGGTCTCGGTGATCCGGACGCGCTCGTCGGGGGTGAGCCCGTGGTCGTCGCCGTGCTCGGCCACGAAGAAGTACACGAAGGCGAGCGCCTCGACCAGCGCGTCGTCGGGAGAGGGCGTGTGCAACACGGGGGCTCCGGTTCGAGGCACCGAACGTATCCCGGAGATACCTGCATCGGATGCGCATCGCCCTCGCCTCCGATGAACCCTACGCGGTGCACGCGGTGGTGGAGGCCGACTTGGAGCGACGGGGTCACTCAGTGAAGCGATTTGGCTCGCTCGCGAGTGGCTCCGAGTGCCCGTGGGCGCTGGTGGCCGAGGAGGCGGCGCTGTCGATCGCCCGCGGCGAATGCGACGAGGGCGTGTTCTTCTGCTGGACCGGCACCGGCATCAGCATCGCCGCCAACAAGGTGCCGGGCATTCGCGCCGCGCTCTGCGGCGACGCCGCGACGGCCAGCGCTGCCCGCGTGTGGAACCACGCCAACGTGCTCTGCCTCAGCAACCGCACCCTGTCGCCCGACGTGGCGCGGGAGATCCTCGCGGCCTGGTTCGACACGCCGCCGGGGGAGAAGGGGAGCGAGGGTGCGAGGCTTTGCGACGAGGTGGATCAGCGGAATCGGGGTTAGTCACCCATGCCGCGCGTCGCGACTCCCCGGGGAACGAAACGGCAGCGGCAGGGGTGACTGCGGAGGAGGGGAGAGGGCCACGCCGAGCGTGCTAGCGGCACGCTCGGC